>NZ_JBNNWS010000020.1:0-65277 GCF_050281185.1 Heyndrickxia sp. NPDC080065
AGAACCTAAATATAACTAAATAATATAAAACCTTCCAAAGTTAGACTAACGGAGGGTTATTTGGCATGCACATTTTAGTATAGCATGAACTATTTTAAAGTTTTTAATGAAATATATTGACAAACTATTAGCTGGTTTAGCTTAAGTACATTTCTTCACAATAGAATCGAACTGTGCATTAAAATTCTGAACTGACTATTTCAATTCCACATTTCTTGCATCGAATTGATACAATGTTTTCTTCGTTTTCGCCGATTCCGTCACCATTAACAACTGCTATATCCCCAGATTCTTTTGAAAAATAATTTCCTAATTCTCCAAGACATCCGCATTCTGAGCAAGTAATAGTAAAACTAATTTTTCCCTCTTTGCGTCTAAAATCCCTGTTATGATTGCACTTAAAGCTGATGTAACAAACGATTTCATCACTTCACCCCTCCGTCGTTTTGCTTCAAATACGCATTATACGTTTTTCTTCTTCAACTGCCCCTTTACTTCAATAAGAAATGCCCTTATTAGTTAAGTAATCCTTGATCTTTCCATTGTTCAAAATACTTTTTGTAACCCATTTCTAAAGCAGTCATAGTGAAATGATTATCTTCTTGTCAAGAATGACAGTTTAGCGTTAATAATTTCATACCTTCCACCATTTGGCTTCACCTAATTTTCCTAATGTCCTCCAAATCATTTTAATTTTCCACTTTAGTAATTATTGTCCTGTATGGATAGTATCTGAATGATTGTTTTCATAACAGCATCTTCTTCATTTGAACGGGTAATAAAATTTGCAGCATCTTTTAATTCTTGAACTGCATTTCGAACTGCAAAGCTATACGTAGCGCGAGCCATGAGTTCTAAATCATTGTAACCATCTCCGAATGCCATTGTTTCTTCCGGGGTAATATTCAATAAACGTTGCAAGTGTGCAACTGTAGTTCCTTTATGAACATTCGCATTCGCTATATCAATCCATGCTGCTTCAGAAGCCACAATGTAAGCCGACTCAAAAAACAGAGATAGTTTTTCCTTGGTCTCCATACATCTGAACAATGGGTCGTGAATCGTGATTTTAACAAAATCATCTGTTATTTCATTAAAATCAGGGACTTGTATTACTTGAGCATAGGACGTTCTGACAATAGCCGCTTCTTCTTTAGGTATGTTTTCTTTTATAACTGCACCGTTTCTTGTACATGCAATAATGGTATGTTCCAAACTTATTTCCTCAAGTAAACGGATAATTTCCAATCCTAATTTATTACTTAGTAGAGATTCATAAACAAATACTCCGTTATGCTTGATTCGAGTTGCGCTATCACCTAAAATCCACAAATCATCTGCATCATCACCAAATAACTCTTCTACACGTTCACATTGTTTGCCGGTAACTGGAGCAAATACAACGCCTTTTTCTTTCATAATCTTTTTTACATCCTTGTAATGTTCCCTATTAAAATCACCGTTATTGTTCAAGAATGTTCCGTCCATATCAGTTAACACTAATTTAATCATACGATTTCCCCCAATTGGATAAGAAGTTCATAGTACGTTAACGACTAATAGTGACTCTAAATCTATTCAATAAAGTGTAAATAAATTAAGAGCTCCTAGTTTTCTATTACAACTTTTTGGTAAGTGTTATATGAATGTCACACTGGTATCGTGATAAACAAAGCATAATGCACTCCTAAAGTAAAAATTCTAATAGAATTATCTATCTTAAGCAGTTCCATGTATTACTTTGCTATTCGTAAAAACGAGAAAAAGAAATAAAAATTAAGAGCAGCACTTGTCGAAGTGGTACATTTTTACCTTTTATCCAGTAAAACCATATAATTTTGAGCTGGATATCTAGAAAGCACAACTTAGGATTTCGAACTATACCTAGTAATTAGATACATCCGATTCAGTTTTCGAACTATTTTGCTTCCCAATGGGCTTCACCGCTTGGGAAAGAAATCCAGCGATAGTTACAGCGATGAGCACGACACTAAGTGCTCGCAGCAATCCGACCGATTCGCCGATAATCCCCAAAAAAGGAGGACCTACAAGGAATGCAAGATAACCAACCGTAGATACTGCGCTTACCCTTGCTGCTACTCCATGTGGATCGTCTCCTGCAGCGGATAGCCCCACCGGAAAGCCAAATGCCCCGCCAATTCCCCAGAACAAAATCCCGACAGTTGCGACTGCGTAACTCTGTCCCAATATAACTATAAGCAGCCCTACAATCGCAAAAAGCGCTGATGCCCGCAAAACGACAACTCTACCAAAACGATTGAGCAATATGCCGCCTACTGCACGGGTAAAAGTCATTGCACCGACAAATAGTCCAAAAGCGAATGAACCCATTGCTGGCGAAACGTTATAGCCGTCCACCATAACTAGCGGTAACCAGTCGTTTGCAGAGCCTTCCACAAAGGCCATTCCAAGCACGATGATACCAATTAGAACGGTGCGCCTTTCTTTCCATACGAACGTGCGCTCCCTAGCGCTCATTGGCGGCTTAATTGAATCACTGCTAGTTTCCTTCCCTGTGCCTGCGGGTACAAGCCGGTATAAAAATATAACTGACAGCACAATAAGCGCCACGGTAATCACCATGTGGATCGGGACCGAGATACCAGCCTTAACCGCAGCTGCTCCAGTCATTGCTCCAAACAGCGTACCCATGCTGAACGCGGCATGAAAACCGGTTAAAAGCGATTTTTGAGCAGCCCTCTCAACCGCGGTTCCCTCCACGTTCATCGCCACATCACATACTCCATTCCCGAAGCCAAAGACAGCTAATCCCAAAAACACCGTGATGCCATTAGTCAACCATGTTCCGCCAACACCTACAATTACAAGTCCAAACGAACTGACCGCAAGCCCAGCTACCATTACAAAGCGACCACCCTTATTCGCAATAAGATGACTTGCACTCGTCAAGCCGATTATGGATCCTACTGACAATCCAAAAATAATCCACCCCATCTGTGCCGTTGTAGCCCCGAGAGCATCCCGAATAGTTGGCGTACGCGATACCCATGATGCTATAGCAAACCCAGGCAGTGCAAAAATGAAATAAATGGCGATACACCATAATTGAATTTGACGACTGTTTAATGAATGGTTCATACTTGTCCCCCCAAAACTAATGGCTGTTTCATATTTGTGCTTCTTAAAAATGCTATGCCCCAATCCGCCACTATCAACAATATTTGGCAGATTCTCTTTCTGAAAAACAAAGCACTACTATTTCGGATCTGTGGAAGCTCAATATTGATTAGTTCCAATCAACCTTTTGCCTGGTTAAGTTTTACTAATACAATTCTGAGCAGTCTTATTGCATTTTTTCTGTCTACTGATAATACTAGGTGGTCAGGTTTTTACTTTTCTCCTACTACATTTTTTCCTTTTCAGTTTTCATTGAACTATCGACTATCATAAAGTTTTGAAACGTTTACCTTACCTATTCTGTATATACAAGGTTAAAAGTTACAATTTGTCCATAAGATAATCTGCCAATACCTCAATTGCATATCTTTCGTGCAATCCAATTACTATTAACGTAATCTCCTGTCCTTCTTCAACGTTTAAATTAAAAATTTCTATTATATCGAGCTCGGCTGAAATTCCATTTTTAATGATGGTGATTTCACTGTTAAATGAGGAACCAATTTCAACCAATTTAACAGAGTTTTCAGCCTGAAGACCTCTTGATTGTTGAACTACAACATTTCTAATTAACATCTTTCTTCCTCCGCACTTTATTTTAATAAACTGCTTTTTGACCTCTGCTACGTTAATAGTTTTAAAACTACTCATCAGTTCTTTACAGTTTTTTTGCAAGTGGAAGAGTGAAAGAGTTTAGGTACCTTTATTCAAAAATTCAACAATATATCATTATTTCATTCAAAATTTTTAAATTTCTTATATAAACCATCCTTTTCCACGCTACCTTACAGAACTTTTTATTCAAAAAATGGTTATGACAACTATCGTTTTGTCTTCATCACAGTTCTGTTTTTATAGAAACCATAGGCGGTCAAATTCATATCATTGTCGACTGTAACTTCAAGTTCATACTTCTCCCTCAACTGTGCTTCCAGTGGAACGTTTCGCAACTCGGCAATGTCGCACACATTAATAACTCCTTGGTGAACAAAACCGGGAATTCCGATGCCAAGCGCTTTGATATCCGGATAATTCAAGACTAAAGCCTCAACGAAACGGTCGATAGTAAAACCGTCAGCTAGGGGCACCTCTTGAAATTCCTCTTCCACGGTCTCCCATATTAAATTCGCCACCACATAGGTAAGAGAATGTTGGCCGCCTACAGAACTGACTGACATAGAGACAAGCAATATGGGCAAAATTTGCATTGTATACATAACGCCTTGCGTGCCCTCCGCTGTTGGGCTTTTCCAATTCTGACTCAATGATCTTACCGGTCTCTATAAATTCATTAAGAATATTTCCACAAGTTCCCATATTGAGACCTGTTGCTCTCGCAATCATGGATTTCGTTCCCTGCTCCTTCATTTTTAACGCCTGTTTAATGAGCTCTTGATTGATTTTCTTCAAGCAAATCGAATTATTGGTGATTTGACTAATAATGAACACCTCATTTACAAGAATTATTAAACACAAATATAGAATAAACCCAACCGATTGTTCAAGTTCATCCATCAAGAATCCCGACAAGTATTATCTATTGAGGTAAAGGGAATGATTTCTCTCTAAACTATCATTATAATTAGACCGGGCGGGATTTCTAGCTTTGTCAAATCAGGGAGTAATTGTCCATAAAACAACAGTATCACTTCCTCCCTGAGCTATTTAATTTACTAATAAAAGTATATCGCCCTCAGATTAATTGATACAATTCAATTTCGGACGTATACTATAACAAAAACGACCGATAGGAGACGAACGATGGGATTACAAAAATGTGGATTGAATTTGAACAGTGCAGGTAAAGAACTTCAGCCACACGGAACTTTTGAATTCCCCTGCGCTGGGTATTCTGAACGATTTATAGAAGAATCAAAAGATATTATACCGTGGCATTGGCATGAAGAAATCGAATTTATATATATAAAAGATGGAGCATTGAAACTGCATATACCGGGGAAATCATTTCACTTAGAAAAGGGGGATTGTATTGCTTTAAATTCCAACATTCCCCATGTTGCAATGACTGCCTCCTATTGTGAATTGCAGTCTCTGGTTTTCAGCCCAATACTTATCACAGGAAACAAGGATTCTGTATTTGCAAAAAAATTTATCCTGCCACTTATATCTTGCACTTCATTTGATGGCTATTTATTAAGTACAGACAATAACGAAAAAGCGACAAATCATTTTAGGAGTGCTTTTGAAGCGTTAGCTCAAAATGCTTCTGGCTTTGAATTCATTGTCAGAGAAAAGTTATCCAATATTTGTTTTTTTCTGTACCGGCAATTTGAACAGGAACTTGCGACGGGAGATATGGGCCTTAATCAGGATAATCTCCGTATCAGGAAGATGCTTGATTACATTCACAATAACTTTTCAGACAATTTAACTTTGGCTGATATTGCAAAAGTGGCTGATATTGGAGAAAGAGAGTGTTTACGCTGTTTTCAAAGGACCATACAACTCTCTCCCATTCAATATTTATTGAAACATAGAATTATGCAAGGAGCAGATTTTCTTTTAAAAAATCCTGCTAACAGCATTTCGGAAATTTCAAGTTTATGTGGGCTTGACAGTCCAAGTAATTTCTCAAAAATGTTCAAACGTTTTTATAACTGTACCCCACGGGAATACAGAAACCTACATATGATGAAGTGAATTCGATTGCGATTGCCCCTTTAGCACAATCGATCCGAGAAGGAAAAGTGTCCAACTAATAGAAAGAATTTCGGATAAACATCTTGTTGTTGGTGTAGATATTGCACAACAGTTTCATGTTGCTCGCGCTGTGAATTATCGTGGAATAGTTGTTGGTGATCCTCTCTCCTTCGAGAACAATAAAAACGGTTTCGCTAGATTATTAGAATGGATTAATAGCTTAAAAAGTTCCAAAGGGTACACTACTGAAATTGTTGGTATGGAACCAACCGGACACTACTGGTTAAGCCTATCTAAATGGCTATACGATCAAAATATTGATGTAGTAACCGTAAACCCTCATCTTGTGAAAAAAAATAAGGAGAATCGTGATAACACTCAATCCAAAAGCGACAAAAAAGATGCATTAGTAATTGCAGATATGGTCAAAAATGGATATTACTCCTTCATCCGACCTACTTCTGAGTCCTTCGAAAAGCTTCGGGTACTCATGGCTAACCGAGATGTAGTAGTTAAGCGTCTAGTTAGCTCTATTAACCAATTAAATCGTTGGGTAGATATTGTCTTTCCTGAGCTTCGACAAGTATTTAAGGATATAAAGGGAAAAGGTGCGATCGCAACCCTTCGGTTATTCCCTACACCAAATGAATTAAGTTCAATAACACCCCAGGATATCGTTAAAGGTTGGAAAACAGTGATGAAGAGACACTCTGGGCTCAAAAAAGCACAAGCCCAAATTGACTTTGCTACAAACTCTGTAGGTTCTAAACAAGCACACGAAGCCCATAAGCTCCATTTAGAACATTTACTTGAAGAGTTGATTTAGCTACAACTCAACTTGAAAGAGTAGAACAAGAAGTCACTAGCATACTTAAACAAATTACATTTGCGAAAAAAATACTTGCCATCGAGGGTATCAGCGAAATTTCACTGGCTGGTATTCTAGGAGAAGCTGGCGATTTAAGTGGATTCGCACATGGGAATTCTCTGTTGAGACATGCGGGATTACATCTAGCAGAAGCTAGCTCAGGTAAATGGAAAGGGCAAATAATCCTCTCTAAACGTGGAAGATCTCGACTAAGGCGCTACTGCTACTTGTACTTGGCAACAGTTACACCATTGTTTTCCAACGCTCGTCTTGCAGGAGCTGAAAGCAATGCAAGAAAACCCTTTTCAGGTTTCCGCTCCTGCTCACAAATCGGACATGTTGAGCAATCGCTACTTTTATAATATTTATGCCCTTTGTCACAAATCCTTAAATTTTTATTAGAAGTTGTCATGTTATAATGTCTCCTTGTTTATTAAATATTTTTAAGAATGTGTGTGATTTACTTTTTGAAGATACACTACCTGTTAGTATTATTTTTAAATAAATTCTACCATTTCTTCTTTAGCTCCTGCCCCTTTAGTTGCAGAAGTCCAAATCAAAATGAGATTTTTCAAACAACTTTATTATGTTTTAAACGACTTTATTGTAAATTAAACAACTTTATTATCTCTGACACTAGCCCCGTAGGACCTATTTTTACAGTTTTATATTACGGTTCGAACCCTTTCTTGCTTACATAAATTTGATTTTCGGGAAAAACTTCTAAGAATCTCTTATAAACCTCTTGGACCGCTTGAGGTCCATGCCATTCTTCTAAATCAAGATCGGCATACTTTTTTTTCAATTCCTAGTTTTTTTGTCCGTTTTCCTCCACTGCCGTCGCCCATATATTAGTCATCAATACAAATCCGATCAACAAATGATTTCAATTTGTGAGGAAAATTCTCACCACTTGGCAGTATGGGTGCTATCGCAACCTGGGTCGGAATATTTGCGTCCGCTAATTTTTGCAAGGCTTTAAAGCGTGCCTGAATAGGAGGTGCCCCCGGAGTGAACTGTTTGCGCATCGTTTCCGAATCCGTCTCAATCGTCATACTTACCCTGACTTTTTCTTTTAGTAGCTGAAGCAAATCAATTTCTCTACATACAAGGGGGCTTCTCGTATGCACTAACAAGAAATCAGGAGGATCTTCAACCATAACCTCTAGTAATGAACGCGTTACTTTTTCCTTATGCTCTACAGGCTGATATGGATCTGTGCTTGAAGACATAAAAATAGTCACTTCTCCTTTTGCTTTGGCACTGCGAAGCTCCTTGCTAAACAGAATACCTGCACCGTTTTTAACATCAACCCAGTTCCCCCATTCCCCTTCTCTAAAGAGGGAAATAGGCATTTGCCTTACATAACTGTAGGAACACCCAAATGAGCAGCCTGTATATGGATTAAGAGAATGAGTGTAACCGGAAAGAAAGCCTGTCCCTTTATTCAAGATCGTTTTTGGGTTTTAATAAAACAATTCACTTTTCATCCCTAAGCTCCTCCTCCATGTATGATACAAAAGCATCCATCACCGCTTTAAAGTATAAAATGCCACCAAAATTAAACGTTTGTAAAACAACTATTTGTCCGAGTACACTTTATAACATTCATATTTGTAACCAAGATATTGATAGTTTTGCTTTTGATACATTTCTCTCGGTGTATCTTCTCCATCTGCCACCAAGATCACGGTTTGATTAGGATATTGATCCATCACGTATCTTTGCAGCCTCGAACCAATCCCCTTTCTCTGAAATGTTTCTAAAACAGTTAACTGGTCAATTTCTGCTGTACTCTCTGAGATAATGATATCGACAGATCCAGCAGGAATCCCTTTATAAATAGCAAGAACTTGTATGATATTATCATCATTAAAATTACGTTTATGTAAATCCACCTTTTGATTGGCGAATTCTTCACCAAACTCTAAATCTATTTCGTACTGAAGTTTCAAGAATGTGTCAAAATTTTCATTATTCACTGGGATAATTTTTATATCTGGATCGTTCTTAACCGTAGGAAATTGATGAGGCTCTATCATATACAACTCACTAAATCCATACTGATAATCATTTTGGTTAAAATAATTCATTAATTCCTCAGTAGGTTTTTGATTTTCAGGAAAATAAAATTTCACATGCTTTTGACCACGTTTCTTATGATAGTCTCGTAAATATACAGCTGATGCTAGGAATTCCTCTAAAGATGGCATTCTTTTGAAGTCTAAAAAATTACTATCATATCTTATTAACATTTCCGGATAATGATAGTGTTTATAGAAATCGTTTTCATATTCAATATGTCCAAGGGTATAAATATTTTCAAAAGTTATTGTTTCCATCCGTTCTCACCTCAATTAAAAGTTGACTATCAATTTATATATCTACATTATAATAGAAAAAATCCATTAGTTATGTATAAAAATGGTTTTGTTATTGATTGTTGATTTTAAAATTCAACCAGGGTATGTGTGAAAATAAAACTAGATGATCACACATACCCGTTAAAATACAATTAAAAAGATCGAACCTTTCATCCGGCACGATCTTTTTAACATATAAACCTATTACTCTACCGTAACTGCTAACGACTTGATTTTCAATGAAGGTGAACCAATATTACTTAGTGGAAAAATGAGATCTGAGCCTATACCTTCAACCTGGTTTAATAATTCAAAAAAATTTCCTGCAATGGTCATTAAATTAACCGGGGTCTCAATTTTTCCGTTTTTCACATAATAACCATTAGCGGCTACTGAAAAATCACCAGAAATTTGATTAGCTCCTGAATGGAGGCCAGATAATTCCGTAATAATGACTCCTTCATCCATCGATGCAATCAATTCTTCATAGGACACTGATGCTGGTTCAATATAAAGATTAGATGGACCAACCGTTACTGCGCTTTTATAGGACTCTTTATGTGCATTTCCAGTTGTTAATGTTTGATCCTTATTTGCTGTTTTTTGATTATGAAGAAACGATTGCAGTACACCTTCATGAACAAGTTTAGTTATTCGAGAAGCAACCCCTTCACCATCAAATGTCCTGCTGGCTACACCATCCTTCAATAAAGGATTATCGGTAATTGTTACTTTACCATCCGCTATTTTTGTTCCCAGTTTATCGTGTAAAAGAGATCTACCTGATTGTGAATTTTCAGCTGAAAAGACAGAAGAAAAAGTTGCTAACAAATTGGCTGCTGCATCATTTCTTAATAGTACAGGATAATCTTTATTTTCAATTGATTTAGAACCTAAGAATGAAAGGGCTTCTTCAGCTGCTTGTTTTGCAATTTCCTTAGCATTAAGGGATGAAAAATCTTTCGTTACAATATATTTAAAACCTGTTTTCGTTTCCTCTCCATCCTTCGCAATCGCTTCAACAATAAGGAATAAATAATTCGAACGATCTTTCAAAGAAACTCCTTTACTATTTGAAAGGGCTCTTGTTGAGTTGACGGTTTTGATCAAGCAATAATCCGTTCCAGAAATTCTTGGATCATAGTTTAGAACTTCCTTTTCTACATCCTTTATTAATTGAATTTTTTCTTGAATGGTGACCTCGTTCAATTCATTTGAGAAAAAATCTCCCTGTTCATAGTGATCACTTCCTGAAAAAATATCTTCCACACTTTCATCCTCAATGATGCAGGCATTTTCTTTTGCACTTGCAACCAAGAATGGAATCGATTCACTATCTATTTTTTCGGAATAGGCATAGCCCATTTTTCCGTTGTACAGTCCACGAAATGAAACACCACCATCTTCGGCAATTTCGTATTGATCAATTTCTCCCTTATAAATTCGACAACCAAATACTTCTTTATTTTCAAAGTAAACTTCTGTTTCTGAAAAACCATCATTTAATGCTGCATCAAAAAGCTTTTGTTGAAAGTCTTGTAGATTCATCCACTTATTCCCCCTTTGTTCCGCCTACTGTGATTTCGCTAACTCGTATCATTGGCTGCCCTACATTAACAGGAATACTCCCACTTGATGCACCACACATACCTGCTCCATGCCCTAAATTATTCCCGACCATATCAACTAGCTGTAACGTTTTTGCACCATTTCCAATTAAAGTGGCTCCTTTTAATGGTCTTCCTAATTTCCCGTTTTTCACTTCATAGGCTTCCATAACAGCAAAGTTATAATCACCTGTAGCTGGGTTTACTTGACCCCCACCCATGTATTTAGTGTAAATTCCGTGTTCAGTATTAGATATAATTTCTTCTGGTGTTGATTTTCCAGGTGCGATAAATGTATTTGTCATTCTTGAAGTAGGGGCAAAACGGAACGATTCCCTGCGACCTGAACCTGTAGACTCCATTCCCATTCGTCTTGAATTAAATTTATCAATTAAATACCCTTTAAGAATCCCATTTTCAATCAGAACATTTTTACGTGCCTTTTCACCCTCATCGTCAATATTAATAGAACCCCATTCATTGGTTAATGTACCATCATCAATATATGTAACGATTTCAGGTGCTACTCTTTCACCAATTCGATTCGCAAAAACTGAATTATTTTTCGCAACTGCAGCAGCCTCTAATCCATGTCCACATGCTTCATGAAAAATAACTCCGCCAAATTCGTTATCGATAATCACTGGAAATTTTCCGCTTGGACATGGATCTGCATCTAGCATAGTCACAGCAATTCTGGCAGCTTCTTTTGCATAATGATCCAAGTTTAAATTTTCCATAAATTCAAACCCTTGATGGGCACCCGGTCCATAAAATCCCATTTCCATTTGATTGCCACGTGATGCGATTGCCTGTATGGCCATTCGACTTCTTACTCGTTTATCTTCAATAAACTTTCCTTCAGAGTTTGCAATTAATACATTTTGTTCTTCATCCATATACCGAACCGTAACCTGTGAAATGCTAGAATGGTAGTTTTTTGCTGTATCAAAAGCCTTCTTCATAACGGCAGCTTTTCTAGTTTTTGCAATTTCTTGTGGCAATAATTCAATTGGATGAACATTAACAGCTGTTTCTTTAACAAATGGAGATAGCTGAATTATGTGATCACCGTTTATTGCTTGGGCAGCATTTTTTGCTGCTTTTATTAAACCTTCCTTTGAGAAATCAGTGGTATACGCATAGACACTTTGCAATCCCTTAAATACACGAATACCTACACCAAAATCGCGTCCTGCCAAACTCGTTTCGATTTTTCCACTTTGCAACATCATATTATTCGTAAACCGATCTTCTACGAATATCTCTGAGAAATCACCGCCAGTAGATAACGCTGCGGTAAGTACATCTTCAATCAATGATTTATTTAGCATAGTTGTCCCCCTAATCGTTTTTAAAATATTTATTTGCCTACAATATTCATTATATTTTAATTTCAGGAAATTACCTCATAATTATGTTTGATTTTTTCTCCGTCTAGGGATGGAGATCATTAAATATTTTTACATAAGCATAGATTGTTAAATAAGAAGTTCCGAAACCCAAAGATAGCTAGATATATGTTAATGATGAATGTATTAACATAACCAGGGACATAATGGGTATTGAGACTTACATAAAATGGAGGTAATTTGATGGCTGAAAAGCACAAATGGGTTGTTGATACAGTACATAGTAGTATCGATTTTTCAATCAAACATATGGTTATCGCAAAAGTTAAAGGAACCTTTCTTACATTCGACGCATCAATTGAAGCTGATCCTGAAGATTTAACAACAGCAGATATTGAGTTCAATGTAGAAGTAGCCAGCATCGACACTCGAAACAAAGACCGAGATAATCACCTACGTTCTGCTGACTTCTTTGATGTAGAAAAATTCCCAAAAATGCAGTTTAAGTCTAGTAAGATTGTAAAGAAAAGTGAAGGTGAGTATGAAGTAACTGGGGATTTAACTATTCACGGAACTACCCGTCCAGAAATGTTTTTAGTTACTTATGAAGGACAAGCAACAGATCCAGGTGGGAACATAAAAGCAGGTTTTAGTGCAAATGGAACGATCAACCGGAGTGAGTATGGATTAACTTGGAATGCTGTATTAGAGGCAGGAGGAGTCATGGTCGGAGACCAGGTTAAAGTCTCCATTGAAATTGAAGCAACGAGAGACTAAAATACAATCAATATAAAACGAGGTGTCTTTCACAAAAGGCACCTTTTTACGATTTTTCAAGGACCCGGAGCAAATAAACTATAAATTCTGTAGTAAATTTGAAAAGTAACCCTTTACTTAATAAACAAAACAGAAAGAATTACTTTTCTTTAATATCCAAAATATTTATATCTCTTTCACTATACTGAGAAGAGAAATCCTTAAAATTACCTAAACCAAATTGTTTTTTCTTCTGCCGGGATCCGTTGTGCTTTAATATCGAAATCCTGTTTTGGATAACCAACATAAACAAGTCCTACAATTTTGTCGTTTTCATCTAATTGAAGATACTTGTTTAATTCAGGTTCATAAGCTATATCTCCAGTTCTTGCGATTGTTGCTAAGCCTTTTTCTGTCGCAAGGAGCAATACGTTTTGCATCGCACATCCAGCTGCTATAATTTCTTCTATTTCCGGCACCTTTCCGGTTGGACTAACCGCCATGATAATAATGACAGGTGCTCTTAATGGTCCTTTTCTTGCTTTTTCAATCATTTTTTGTGCATCTTCTTCACTTAATCCTTTTGTTTTCATTTCAGTAATTCGTGCCATTTCATTACCTAATTTTATACGGCCCTCCCCTTTCACAACGCGAAATTTCCAAGGTTCCGTTTTTTTATGGTTGGGGGCCCATGTTGCCGCTTCTAACAAGGTATGAATGACTTCATCTGGCACATCTTTTTCTTCAACAGCGCCAATTGAACGGCGGGACTTGATTACTTCCATTATTTTCATATTTGGTCAACTCCTTTTAATAAAGTATAGGTTAGCGGAGAAGAATCTTCAAATGCAATTCAGATTAATTTCTAAATCTTGAGAATTCATCTTTCCCACTTAGCGCATTCAAAAATTTTGCTGTTTAATAAATAATTTATTGTTACTGTAGAGAGCAACCCGAGTCATCTATTTAAGTCAATAGTCAACTATGTATGGCCCTAATATCTTCTACTAACATTTCCACATTTTCTTTCTTCGTCGCCCAACTGGTACAAAATCTTACTACACTGTGTGTAGGATTGACCTTTTCCCAAAATGAAAATGAATACTTTTTTCCTAAATTTATTAATACATCATCTGGTAAAATGGGAAACTGCTGATTAGTTGTGGAATCATATCGTAATGAAAATCCATTTTCAACAAATGCCTCACGAATCATCATGGCCATTTCCACAGCGTGACTAGAAATTTCATAGTATAAACCATCTTCAAATAGTGTATGTTTCAAATTGGATTCCCAATAATCTGCCCTTAGCAAGTAATCCTCCCTTTTGCTTGATCATATACCGGAAGTCCTTTTTCAGGGCATCATTTATGATAACTACTGCTTCACCAAACATTGCTCCAACTTTTGTTCCCCCTATGTAGAAAATATCACAAAGACTTGCAATATCTGCTAAAGAAAGATCACTATCTTTTGAAACCAAACCATATCCTAATCTTGCCCCATCCATCATTAACGGTATACCACATTCCTTGCATACTTACTTAGTGCTTCCAACTCGGATTTACTATAAGTCGTCCCATTTTCAGTAGGGTGAGATATGTAAACCAATCCTGGCTGTACCATATGCTCATGAGTTACATCATTCCAATGAGCATCAAATAATTCTTTCACCTGTTCTGCCTGAATTTTCCCATCATCACTCGGCAAAGTAAGTACTTTATGACCAGTGGCTTCAATCGCACCAGATTCATGTACTGCAATATGACCGGTAATTGCAGCAACCACACCTTGATGCGGGCGCAAAACCGAAGTGATAATCGTGGTATTCGATTGAGTCCCTCCTACTAGAAAGTGTATATCTGCAGTCGCTGTATCACATGCTTTTCTAATATAATTTCTAGCTTTTTCACAATGAACATCCGTACCATACCCTGAGTTTGTTCTTCATTGGTTTCCATTAAACGTTTCAAAATACGCTCATGAGCACCTTCTGTATAATCATTATCAAATCTTATCATTCTATATTCTATCCAAACGATTCAATTTTTTCTGAATAAACAACATAGAAGCATGGATTTCTTTCATTTCTTTTTCCAATAAACCTTGGAATAATTTCTTTATTTGTTCATCAGATTTTTCATTTATCTGATTGAACAGAGCGACCCCTTTTGCTGACAATCGGATCAGACTAGTTCTAATATCCAGTTTCGAATTTTCTTTAATAAGAAGTCCATCTTTACTTAGCTTGACTATTATTCTACTCATATAACTTCGATCAATTTCTAGTTTATCAACGAAGCTGTTTGCTATATACTGTTCATCAAACCTATTTCTAAAATGACCCGAGCTTCAGTTAAAGAATATCCGGTATCCAATATATGTTTATCTAATACACCAAGAATATTCGTATAAAATCTATTGAACTGCCGTATATCTGCAATGATGCTATTATTTAGTTTCATTTCCGCCTCCTTTTTAGTGGACAGTGACAAAAATATACTAAATCCTTGTGGGAAGGATAATAATTCTTATTACTTGCCGCACAATAGGTTTACCATCTAAAAATTCGTTCATAGTAATTGTGGTATTGTAACAGAATGGAATATCAAGCCAGAAAAAAATAAGTGCCTTGCTACACTTCATATGCAGCAAGGCATTTAATTATTAGTCTAGTTAACTAACATTCAAACATGAATTTTATTTATGATTTATGTTAGACCACGATTTAGATACTAAAAGGTGTTGTTATAATAATGACCGCACACCAGTTCAATTTCAACTTGTCAGGAGCATACTAGTAACTTTTTATTTCATATCCTTTCACTGGCCAGAAATGGACCCTGTTATAGTATTTGGGGCTCCGAAGTCTCTAACCTTCGAGCTGTTTCCGTTGCTGGAAAGATTACCATTAACATAGTTTCCGGCCATTATAGGTCCATAGCTGCCGAATTGCTTATTCGCTGAGACTTGGTTGTTTTTGGACAAAATAAGACCACCATTGAATTTGTTTCCTGCTAATGTCACATTGTTTGTTGTTCCTGTAATTTTGGTTTGCCCATTCACAGTTGTGCCAAACATTTGTACAAGGTTGGCTTTATCCGTTTGTAAACCTCCTTTAATTGAGCTGTTAAATACCACCACTGATGCGTCTTTGCTAACTTTGACACCACCATTGATGTTAGCGTCCTTAATGCAGGTCACTCCCTTAGTGATGACTATTCCGCCATTGTGTTTACCTGTGACAGTTGTGGTACATTTAGCTAATTCCCCAGGCAACACAGTTGCTTTGAACTTATCCGCTTTGCCAATGTTTCCAGCAGCATCAATGGCACGGTGTTCAATTGTGTGTGTACCAAAGCCAGGTATAAATGGACCACCTGGATCCTTTGCAGTATAAGTCTGTTCAAAAGTAGCTTTTGACAAACCGCCAGTACCAAGATTCCCATACGTTAATTCTTTTACATTGGTTCCTGAGTGTGTGAACTTAAATGGCGTTCCATCTGGCTTCTCTGGAAATCCAAAATAGTTATACCAACCGTCACCGTTTAAACGGAACTCACCAACGACGAATCCTTGCTGATCATCCTTTGGTTTGAGGAGCATATCGAAATCGTTAAAGTAAACATTGTGCTCAACATTACCAGTTAATTTTACTAGCGGTTCAGATAATGATCTAGCAGCTGTTGGCAAACCATTGTCTATAGTCCAAATAAGTGTATCCTTATCACCATTAGGGTTGCCCGGGTCAATTACAATCGCTTTCAGTTGAGAGGCACCCTTAGGAAGGTTCAATTTTCCTAGATCGAGAAGACGGCTGTTATTTGTTCCTAAAATCTTTTTGCCGTTTAGCTCCCAGGTTACTTCCAGCACCCTGTCATTCGGGTTTGTGGTTTCGACAAAGACTACCTCATTGTTAGCTAGGGCATGACTCGTCGGTGATGAGAATGTGAATTTCACATCTACCGACGTCTTTGTCAGCGGATTACCAACAGTCCATTCTCTAGTCTGAGTCATCCTTGGACCATTCAGATAGTTTGGATCCCGGACAAATTCAGTCTGGTCCTTTACTGTTACCTTAACAGTATCACCGTTCTTTACGTTTAAATCAGCTAGCTTTATATAGCGGCTGTTATGAGTATCTGATATTTCTTTACCATTAATTTCCCATGAAACATCTAAGATGTGGAATCTTGGGTGCATCGTCTCGACCCAGACCACATCGTTTGGACCGACCTCTCCGACTGTAGTCGATAATAACGGCATCATGTTAGCATTGCGCATACCGGTAATTCGTTGGGTCATTTGTTCCCGACTGACCTGATCAAAATAGAAACCAGTATGTCTCATCATCGAATGTTCACTAGGTCGCCACACATTAGAGCTATAGTATACCCCACTCTCATATCCATTAGAATCGGCAGCTCGGATGATGCCGCCAGACTCACTCTCCTCACCTAACCAGCGCCACCACTTAGTTTTTTTCTCAATCATTTGCTCAGAGGACATTCGTGTGTGATGAATGGAACTCGGCTCGCTAATTGGATGTTGCCCTCCTGGAACTCCACGATCATAGTAGGCATATTCATCTTGAAGATTCCCAAGCGAGTGCCCTAACTCGTGCAAGGAGACTAATGGTCCTTGGGGACTTCCACCCGAGGTTGTCGCATGGACACCACCGATACCTCCATATGTAAAGGTATTTGCGATTACTAATGTCTGGATGTTCTGAGAATTGGACGAAATACCAAGAGTAGGGGATACATTCTCGTTAATGATTTTCGTACGTGCTTGTGTGCCGCCAGAACCATAGGTGATACCCCGTGCTAGTTTGTCTGCAGGGCATTTACTTGCAAACTCTAAGTTGAATACCGTATCGCGACGGACATTTCCGTCGTCAGGGTCACAGCTGATGCCGGAATCTTTAGAAGGGGTTTGGACCATATACACATTAAAGTAATAACGATAACTACGAAACGGCTCTACACTCCATTGGACGTTTAGGTTTCTATCAACATCCTTTTGGAATTTATCCATTTCGTTAGCAGTATATCCATCGCCAAAGATAATTAAGTTGAGTCGATCCTTTGGCGGACCTGTGACCTGGAGTGGAACAATGTTTACGTCACCTACTTGTAGGTCATTCGTTACACTTTGTGCAGCATGCTGCTGCAGAGCCTCTTCTCCCTTTGCAGCATATCTCATACCTGGTAATGGTATAAGTAGTGCAATGCTAAGTACAATCGAAATAAGAGCAGAATGTTTTTTAAACATACAATCCCACTTTCATTTAATATTCACAAGGCCTTGTGTTATGTACATTTTGACATAGATGTTTACATTATTTCAATAATTTTCGGATTATTCATAAAATTAGTTAAATAGTCCTGTTTTGAAGGTGTCCCAAAATAAAGGCGCTAGACGTTATCTAATATTTGGATGATTAAATTTTTCCTTCCGTACTTCTCACTCATTCTAAGAAACTACTTTTAATATCTAGACACGTGAAGCCAGTAATTAAATATGATTAAAAGTAACATTCCTACAGCTATTAAAAGATAAATGCAACCCTATTACAATATATATATATTAATTCTTTAGGCTTTTTTTAATTAAACCGATGATCGATAAAATAAAACTTAGAATAATAATTACTCCTAATTTGTTTTGAAAGTTCAATTCTTAACAAATGTTTTAACCATTCCTAATCCGGTCTAATTTATGTATACTAAGGAAGTGTGTTAAAAATTAAAGATAAATAAGTATGACCAATACTTTAACATATTAGATGAAAATTAGGAGGAAACTTCATTGGTAAACGAAATTGGAGAAACTTTGGTAACTGAAATACGCCAATTAGATAAAAAAGGATCAGGACAAGCGGTAGTTTGGCGTGAGAATGAGCTTGGAAATCCAAAGAAATTAAAACTGACGATTCCGCAAACACTCCCTGGTGAAAAAGTACGTGTAACCGTTGATCAACCGGATCGAAGAAGACGAAAAGCGATCGCGGAAGAAATTTTGGAAGCCAACCCTGAAAGAATGGATCCACCTTGTCCACACTTTGATCTGTGCGGCGGCTGTGTATGGCAGCATTGGCAGTATACTGGCCAACTTAAACAGAAAACGAATCATGTAAAGCAAGCGATCGAATCGCAAGGATTTGACCCAAATCTTGTTCGAGATACAATTGGAATGGATGATCCGTGGCATTACCGCAATAAAATGGAATTTACCTTTGCGAAAGATGGCTCTCTCGGATTACATGAACAAGGGAACTTCCGAAAAATTATCGAACTTGAAACATGTCTAATTGCAGGGAAGGAAATGGTAGAAGCTGCAATGGAGATAGCAAACTGGGTAAAATCTCATCAATTAAAAGGTTATGATAAAGATGCCCATGAAGGATTGCTTCGGCATCTAATGGTCCGTCAGTCATTTGTGACAGGTGAAATGATGCTTGCCCTTTTTGCTACTGAAGCACCTACTGGCCATCTCGAATCAGCGATTAACGATTTGGTTGTTCGTGTTGAGGAGAAGTTCCCGCAAGTAAAAAGCTTATTATGGCTTGAAAATACACAATGGGCTGACCGTACCCAATCAGAAAAAAATCATATTCTGGCAGGACGTGATTTTATCTATGATGAAATGGTTGGATACCGTTATCGACTTTGGTTTGATACCTTTTTCCAAACGAATCCAACCCAAGCCCAAAAATTAGTAGAAATAGCCTTAGAAATGGGACAACCTAAGAAAACAGAAAAAATGATCGACCTTTTCTGTGGTGTCGGAACATTTTCTTTACCATTTGCTAGTCAAGTAGCCAAACTGGCTGGTATCGAAATTGTCGAAACTTCCATCGAATCAGCTAAACGAAATGCACAAGATAATGGAATCTCAAATACTTACTTTTTAGCGAAGGATGCCAGAAAAGGGATTGATGAAGTATTAGAAAGCTTTGGCAACCCTGAATTATTATTGCTTGATCCTCCTCGCTCAGGAGCAGGCGGGAAAGTAATGAGGAGAATCGGCCGTTCCCAACCAGAACGAATTGTCTATGTATCATGTAATCCAGATACTTTTGCAACAGATATCAAAGAACTTGAACCTTTTGGTTACACACTTAAAGCCGTTCAACCTGTAGACCTATTTCCTAACACAGTTCATGTCGAGTGTTGTGCTTTACTTGTGAGAAATGAAGGTTAAGAAAATATAGACCTGTTCACGCCCCTATTTAATTATACAGGGGCGTATTTTTTCATTTACCAAAAGTTTAACGTTCACTATATTTATCTACTAAAAACGATAGACATATCATTTATACTTCTCCGCCAAATCATATGATGAGACCCCTCACTCCAATAATTCTGTAGGAAATAATCAGGCTCTCCAAATTTCTTCTTCCAGATCTTCTGAGCATTGGAATAACCGCTATCCAAACAAAATTCTTTAATTTCTCTATTCAACAAAGTTAAGAACATCACATTTAACAGTAACCTTCCAATACCACGCCCTTGATAATCCGGATGAACAAATACAGTCCCTATTTCATGCAAGTCTTTCATTGCTCCTTCGGTTAATTTGTCAATTAATTCACTTGCGGGACCATATTCAATAGTACCGATAATTTTATTACCCATCTTATCAAAAGCAATTAAAAAATATCTCTCTTTCCCATAACTCTCGAAATCATATTTCAAGTATTTCTTCTTGCTTTCAATCTCATTTTCAATATCATCAGCCAACTCCGATAATCTTTCATTAGCAAACGTATCTTTAATAACTATATCGAAAAATTGATGTAGTTCTTCAATGTCCTCTACTCGAGGTCTTCTTATCTCAACGTTAGACACAAATTTCACTCCTTTAAAAAAATAAGAATACATCTTATGATTCATCATTCATGTAAAATTGTCCTGCTTAGCTACACAGTCTTTCCTAAAATATCGGATTTCCTTTATTATTTTGGCTCTGTTAAATTTTAATGTTGATAACTGAATAGAATTAAAGGAAACCAACTTTAAAAGGTTTCCTAATTTTATTGATGCTTCATTTTGTAACAGGGAAAGATATTATTTGCTCGTAAAGCCTTTCCCCACAACTGTTTCTTTATCCAAATCAACAAAAACCGTAAGTTTTCCCGATGAATCAGTTTCAGTATTATTAAATGTAACAGAATAAACTTGGTCTTTGTCATAGTCCTTATCAATAAAGGATTTAATTTCATCCTTAACTGTTATTTTCTCTATGATTGAATCTTTCGGACTTACAGGAATTAATTCTTTTTCTTTATCTGTAAGACTATTGAATGCTATCATTTCAATCGACAATTTATCTTTAGATGGAATTAAATCACAACCCATCAAAGTTACAAATAAAAAAATCAATATTGGAATAAATACTAACTTTTTCAAAGTTATCTGCCTCCTTTCCATATTTGACGAATATACTTGATAGTTAGTTTCTTTATTGCAAATAGCATTTTCTGCTTACTTTAGTTTAGCAGTTACAGCTACTGTGGCTATCAACAAACAAGAACCAAGTACGGTAATTATCCAGATATATCGTAGATACACCTTGAAAGCGTTCTATCCATTGTTCAAACGAGAATGGAGACCATTGACATTATGAATGTGATATAAGTCCTTAATAACGTGTTTGCCATCGTTTGATTAATTCTGTAATGTTCTAATCCTTTTTTTACATGAGTTTTATAGGCTCTCCAAGCATCGGTGACAAGAACATTTTCAGAAGTTAATTTTGAGCCAATTAACTTATCTACTTTGGTTTTCACAACACGCCCCATACAGGCTACTTTAGAAACTGTTGATTTTGTTCAGTCTCTTGCTACAAGGACACATACCTGTTCGTGGCTGAAAAATTTTTCACCCCTACCAAGTAATTTTTTCGTTTTTGGTACTCCCTTTACATCAAGCTAACTATATGTTTGCAATCTAGATTCTAAACACTAATTCAATGATGGTCTCATAAAAGTTTTACGCAAAACTAATATCGGGTGGTCACTATGGACATTTCAAAAATAAAAATTATTATGTTTGATACATTAGGTACAGTTTTGGATTGGCACGGTTCCATTGTGGAAGCTGGAATATGTTTGGGTAGAAAATATGGTTTTTCTCTAGATTGGGGCTCTTTTGCGAATGCCTGGAGAGTAGAAGTATTCATCAAAACAGTCAATGAGGTAGCCCAAAGGCATAGACCATGGGAAAAGATTGATGTCATAAACAAACGAAAGTTAATGGAGCTTATAGAACGATATAGAATAGCATTTATCGCTGTAAAATTTAAGTAGTTCATTATGGAGTGCGATTATACGTTTTTACTCCAAAACTGAACTACTTATCTTCTGTTTTTTTATTGCCCAACATGTATCCTCAATATAAACGATAGGTTAAATTTCAGAATTTTTTTATTAGGCAATGTTTTAAAATGGTGTTGAAAATTAAGCGATTTTTAAGGGAAGCCCTTTGACTTCCCTTCATTCGCCTTTTATTAATAATGCATAAGCACTGAAGGACTTAGTGAATAGATTACATATAAACCATATCAATTAACAATTAATTATTTTTGAATTTTTACTCAATTATAATTATTGTTCTTTTTGACATTTTACCATTATAAATTTAAATGGAGGTTTATTTTCCATATTCTTATGAGGCTCAACAATTTCCGAAAGTTCTATCAGCCCATATTTTCCAAAATCTTGTTTTATCGAGTCAGAATCATAAAAAAACATTTTTACCCCTTCCATTATCTCGAAATAGTCTTTACCCAGTTGTTTGCCCTTTCCAAACATTGGGGCTTCTTTTGAAATAGTAGTAAAAATCATATATCCGTTTGGCTTTAGCTGATTATAGCAATCTTTAATAAATTTATCTCTCTCACGCTTATTCAATAAGTGAATAAGCGCATAACAAAATATACCATCATAAAGTTTGTTATCAAAAGGCATATCGGATACTGAACCATGAAACATACTAAAATTAAGCCCATTTTGCCTTGCCAATTCAATCGCAGTTTTTGAAATCTCAATTCCTGTTACATTTATTCCGTTGTCAATAAAAACCTTTGCATTTCTACCATATCCAATACCAGGAATCAATATATCCTTAACTTTCTTTTCAAGGAAAAAGTCCTTTGTCAAGATTGCGGAGTCTGAAGGTTCAAATCCCCACATCATTTGATTTTCTATAAAACTTGATTCCCAAAATTCTGTCATACCTCAATCTCCTTTAACAAATATTAGCTCTCTTTCTTTATAATCTGCTGTCTTTGTATAAGCATAGGCTACATTACATTGAACCATAAAGTTCTTTACCTTTATTGCTTCTTTATTATTTTCAAATAGTTCAAGCCATTTGAACCAGTACATATTTTCTTTATTCGTGTCTTATTAATCTTGCCTAATAATAATAATTTATAAAAACGCTGTTTGTCCAAAAAAAGGCTTCAAATGTGGAACATTCATTGCAATTTGTCATCATACTGCTCATTTATGGTCTACAGTTGTCTATTATTGTAAGAAATCATTTAAGTTTTCAATTAAAACTTGACAAAAAAATTTATTTATGCTATAATTTACTTTTATAAATTTAATGTATATAATAGGATTCTCCTGGCCAGGGGAATCCTATTTTTTTGTTTTAAAATGAAGGAGTGTATTTGCATGAAAAAGGATGAGTCTAGTTTAACTTCATTAATATCAGCATTTGGCAGAGCTTACCATAGTCAATTCGATACACCTAAAATCTTTAATGACTATTTAGCCAAAGATTTAATTAAGCAAAATGAATTTAATGACATCAAAGAGAATATGGTTCAAGGCATACATTTCTTCAACAAAGATATAGCGCAAAAATTTAAAGAAAATACAGATGAGATATTAAAATGGATTGTGCAAATTCAACTATCACCAACACCCTTGGCACGTGCTGCGTATTGCGAAAAAGTATTACTTAATGAAGTGATGCTAGGATTAAAACAATATGTAATACTCGGAGCAGGGTTAGATACTTTTTGTTTCCGATATCCAGAAATGGAAAATAGCTTAGAAATATTTGAAATTGATCACCCTGCTACACAGGAATTTAAAAAGAAAAGGTTGGATGAAGCTCAATTTAATATCCCAAGTAATCTTCATTTTGTTCCTATGGACTTCACCAAGAAGTTTTCCTATCAAACTCTATTAGATGAAGGGTTTAATTGTAACAAAAAAACTTTCTTTAGTCTTTTAGGTGTTTCTTATTATTTGACTAAAGAGGAAATTTCAAGCTTAATAGATCATTTATTTGCCTTAGTCCCTTCTGGAAGTTCAATAGTATTTGATTATGCAGACGAAAAACTATTTGAAGAAAAAGGAATCTCTAATAGAGTTGAAAATATGGTGAAAATGGCTTCAGCAAGCGGAGAATCAATGAAATCGTGTTTTACTTATGATGAAATAGAGAATTTGTTAGAAAAAGCAGGTTTACTCATTTATGAACATTTGCAGCCAGATAAAATTAATGAACAATATTTCGACAATCGAAAAGATTATCTATTAGCCTTTGAAACCATTCATTACCTTCACGCTGTAAAAAAATAAAACACATAAAAGTAAACACTACTTTAAAAGAGTTTACATGCAAAATGACCGAACATTCTCTTACTAGAATTGTTCGGTTATTTTTATGAAAATATAGAAGCATTTTATTATTCAAAATGAAAACAAAAGAAATTCCTAGATGAAAGCAGTACACCCAATAATGATTCAATATGATTGTTTTAATGAGGGGTTTTTTAAATTTTTTATTGCAACCTTAAACGTTTTTGCTTCAAAATTAAAAATTCATCCTTGATTGTCCTCCATCTACATTTATACTAGCTCCTACAATCCACGATGCTTTATCAGAAGCAAGAAAAGCAGTGACATTCCCTATTTCTTCAGGAGTTCCAAAACGACCTGCTGGAATTTCATTTTTAACAAATTCTTTAATACCTTCAGGGTTTTCCTCAAGGCGTTTTTTCCAATTTCCTGTTTCATGAAGAATACTTCCAGGTGCAACACTGTTAACGCGAATTCCGAATGAAATCACTTCGTCAGCTAAAGATTTAGTAAAGCTAATTAATGCAGATTTTGCATTATTATAAGTTACTTTTCCCCCACTCTCTCTTCCAAATACTGAGGTTATATTAATAATCGATCCACTGCGATGTTTTTTCATATGTTCAACTGCCAATTTACTTATATGAACTGCTGAAAAATAATTCAACTCTAGTGCCTCATAAAATAAATCCATTTCCGTTTCCATGGCTTTATCTCCATTACTACCACCAGCATTATTGATGAGGACATCTATTCTTCCCATTTTTTTCACAAAAGATTGGATTAGCTTTTCACGCTCATCAGCATTTAATATATCTGCTTGAAAAATAGAAACATTACCACCAAGTTCCTCTTTCGCTTTTTCTAACGACTCCATGTTTCGAGCAACAATTGAAACATTGGCTCTCTCTGATACAAAAACTTTTGCAATGGCTTTTCCAATACCTTTCGATCCACCTGTAATCAATATGTTTTTTCCTTGTAATTGTAAATCCATGTACAACTCTCCTCTGTATAAAAGTTCTTTTTCATAACTTCGTTGTGTTTCTTTTTGAAATATTTACTAGACTTGGTAATTATGATAACATATAAGAGTTGAGCTGGATGAAAGGAGCATGTAGTTTAATGACTAAGTCATACACTATAAATAACGCAAATAATAAACGAAACCTCAAAAATATCACATCATCAATATTTTCTGTTATGAGCTTAAGTTTTTTGAACTTTATATTTATCATTATTTCCTTCTTCTTGCTACTCTTGCTATTACCAATTTTCTTAGCGTTGATAATTGCCACTCCATTGCTATTAGTATCACCTATTTTATTAATAGTAGTAGGATTTATCAAAGGATTTCATCAAATCCATTTTTCAGATGTTAATAATGTAATTGTAGCTTTTTTCATAGGTTTAGTACTTGCTGGAGTATCTTACTATGTAATAAAACATTTATATTCACTTTTAGTAAAGTATTTAAAATGGGATTTAGCCATTTTCCAAAGTTTAATTAATTTAATTAAGCAAAAAGGAGATTAAAATGAAAAAACAAACTATATATCTATTAATGTCGCTTACTATTGTATTTATGTGTGCTTGTTCACACGATACACAATCTAATGAAGCAAACGATGCACGATATGATAAATTAAAAGATGTAAAATCTATTAAAGACGTTACTATTGTAATTCCAAAAAATATATTCAACTCTCAAAAAAAGAATACAAATATTTATGAAGATGAAATGAAACAAAGTATAAAAAATTATTTAGATTATAGTTGGGAGTTAACTGAAAACATCGTTCCACTTTCTTCAACAATTTCTGATGAGAATGTTACTGAATCCGATCAAGAAAAATTACAAAAACTAATAGATTTAACGAAAAAAAATGATGCGAATTTCCATGATTTTATTAGAAATAATAATATACCTGAGGATTATAAAAATCCTTCAAAGGTAATCTATGAATATATTTCATCGTCTACGGCAGTTTTATTACAACTAGATCAGGAAATTGAGGAAATATTCGAAAAAGCTAGCTTGAAAGATATATCAAATTTCGCTTCAAAACATTTTACTAAAGCTAATGGAAGAAAGCAAAAAGAAATCGAAAAGTTTTTGAACGAAAAAAATATTAAAACTACATATTTCAATCAACAATAATATATATATAAAGAAATTGAAGAATATATCATATATCCCCTTCAAGTAGTCACTAAAAAGTGTCTATCTTGAAGGGGATTTTTTATGGAAGGACTATAAAAGTATATATTTAATCTATCTTAAAATAAAAGCATTGCTAATGTTTTGAAAACAGTTTGATCAAAATATAAATCAATTAGAGGGTGGGAAGAAATAACTGAAATGATAATTTTCTGCGTTATTTCTGCACTTACTACACTACTATAATAATCAAAAAATCATATTGCTTATTTAACTAAACTGCTAGTAAAATAACAAAATGACTTTTCACTTTATTGAAGTAAAGTGCCTGTTAGCAGAATAAGAAAATTAAATTTTTCTATTTATATCTATTAGTATCAATTCAACTGCATTCAACACATTGTTTGCAACATAATCAATTTTTAATTTATCAGAAGTTTTTTGATGCAAATCCGCCAATGATTTTAAACCTCTTCCAGTTTTAACTAATATACTTTTTATAAATCAAACGCATCTTGGTATATTCAAAGACCAACAGGGAGAGTATTTCCTAGATATTTTTCAACTGGTTCTAATGAAAATATCCCACTTTCTTTCATAAACTGGGTTAACAAGTGCATGTGTCCAGCACCGTAAATTACTAATATTCTATCTTCTGTTGAAGATATCCGTGAAATATTCGTATAGATAATCATATTTCTACGGTACCAATAATTACAGAGCCAATCTACTCCTATGTTGTTTTTACCATCTCCGACTCGTGCAATGTTCATATAATATTTCTCAAGGTCCCTTTGCATACCATTGTGATTGTTACATTCTAGCAAAAGTTCTCTTATAGTGTTTACTGACTGTGCCTTTTGAAAACCATCAATGTTCTCCTCTCCAACAGAATTGAAATGTTTATACATTTCAGGTAAGTGTAGTTTTGCATAATCATACACATCTCCTAGTGATATTCCACCAGTCCATTCGTTCCAATCAACAGGATAAATCCTTTCGTGACCAAGTTCGGCAGCAGTACGAAAGCCCAGTTGATGAATTTCATTGGCAGTGAGTGTAAAATCACCCGACAAATATGAATGATAATCTTTATTTAAAGCCTCATTTGAATCAACTAGTGCTTCAATAGCAACCTTAGTCGGATTGAATAATTTTAGCCTCTCAACAACCTCTTTGAGTTCTTGTTGTCTTTTTGGTGCTAATACATCATCGGCTTTTGCATTATGTATATCTAGTCCAGGATTACTCATATGGTAAGTACCCAGCAATAAAGCAACACGTTTATCATTACTTTTCATCTTGAAAAACAACCTCCTATTATAAAATAATCCCTAATCAAATCGCTGAATACAAAATAATTCCTTCTTTACTGGCTTTTTCATTGTATAATCCCTTATTTCTTAACATCCCCCATAGTGTTTCCTTGTTCTACTAAACCGCCCCTTCGTACCAGTTAGTTATCATTCGTTTAATTTATTTTTTATTATCTCTAAAACCTTTCTCTTCGAGGTATTTACCAATTATTGATCTACAGTATGATTTTCCATCGTATTCACCGTATGTAAAGATAGCAAAAATGCCAGTTTTCTATCTTTGTAGAAGCATTATTATTTACAGTAAGTATTTATAGTTTTCAACGTAAACAACGATAGGACTTAATTTGGAGGGGTGGATATGATAGGCTTGCATGTCTGATGAAACAACGGCTTCAGCCTTTCAAGACCAATCATGCCCACAGAGGATCCAAGTCAAGTCCTTAAACGCTTTTCTATGGTTACATGTAAACAATGATAAAGGGTGCACCATATCAATGTTTTAAAACGGATACTATATATAAGGGCGAGTTTGTTCAACAACAAGAAACAATCTACTTCGATATACCTGTTTGGTGTTTGATTATGAACTCGGGGTTCGTTACATATTCCATGTAATTTACCGTTCCGTTAAACTCCAAATAGGCCTGATAACGAGTGCGAATAGCTGGATGTGTAATGAAATCAAGAACTCTATCTTTCGCCACCCAGCGGCTATCGGTTGTTTCTTCAGAAACAGTTAACTCCCCACCAATAGGTTTACATACGAAATCAAACATAACTTGTGTAGGTACATTAGTCACGCCATCATACCATTTAAAAAATCCCTGTATTCGAATAGACACCAATTAAATAGCTAACCGTGGCGTCAATTCCGCTTTCCTCTTTGATTTCACGAACCAATGCATCCATCAGATTTTCTCCAATTTCCACTTGTCCACCAGGGTAAACCCAACCACCGTCACAGTTTTTACTAAAAGGATATTTCCTTGTCTATCTTCCACAAATCCACCTGCGGCTACGATATGCGTTGGAAATGGCATATTACAACCTCCTTATGCTGTTACGCTTGTATATTTATTCCACTGACTTCTTGCACTTTCCTGCTTTTTTAGTAGAACAACAGAAAAAGTTTTTGCTCCTTAATGAAGTAAAGCACCCTCTAGTGGTATTAGCAATCTATCTATAATCATTAATTCCACTTTCAAAAGCCTGTCTATCGTCATTCTCAATTCCGTGCAATGCTTCTTGCAAAGCAAATGTACTTTTATAAAAGTTTACTCGTTCTGATATTTCATCACCGTTAGGATACAGGTTAATACACATATCAAAAAAATCTTTTCCATAGCTGGAGAGTATTCCAGCAAAATCATATGCTGGGTCTCCTAAACCAGAACCACCAAAATCTATAATCCCTGAAATCCTACATGTTTCTGGATTCCACAAGATGTTAGATGCTCCAAAATCCCCGTGTATAAGTGTTATATCTAAATTTGAGAACGCGTCCCCTTTTAGAAAAGTTTCAAAGGATTGTGATATCTCTTTTTTAGCGTCTTCTCTGATATAAGGAAATAATTTATTTTGAATCTTGTCATACAGGTTATACATTTCTTCACGAGGATTACGAACTTTTAGTTTCAAATCTCGACTTGCTTTTTCTCCTGAAATAGAATGGAGTTCTACAAGAAAAGAAACAAGTTGTGTTGCCAACCCTTTAACCAATTCAACACTCTTTATACCTATTAAACTTTCCTTCCACAAAGGAACACCATCTATTAGATAATAGCCAGTGAAGACCTTACCTGGTTCTAACTCTTCAAAAGACTGATAAATTGGATTCGGAATAGGAGTAGAGACGATACCTTTAATGTATTTCAAAATTTCCGTTTCTCTTCTTAATTGAATTATTCCATTTTTATATTTCGGAAATCTAAAAACCAAAGAATTGTTTACAATTAACACGTCATTATTCTGTCCAATTTCATTAGGATAAAATTCTTCAATGGATAGGTCCGAATAAACCAATTGAATGGTTTCAATAAAGTTATTATTCATTTAGTAATACTCCCCTTTTGGTCTCTTTCTATTGTTTTTTTCCAAAACTCTTGTTGGATTAACCAGCTTCGTTAGTAAAAAAGAGATTTTTCTTATTGAACAACCGCCCCGTTACTTTAAGTACATTAGCTCACACTGTAATTTATAAGATGAAAAACATTATTACGTTAATGAATATGATCGTTATAATTAAACCTATTATAAACTTCTTAACAGTAAATTTCGTACTTCCGTTTTGTACGCCTCTAAAAACTAAAATTGATATTAGTAACAAGAGCAATATAATTGTCATTGGCACTATTTCACCTCTATTCCTCCATAAAATTAGGTCCATATTAGCTGAAGAAGAAGAGAGTTCTTCAAAATTTTGCAATCCCTCTTACATCGGTTAAAATAGCGTTCCTAATTTCCATCAAATCCACCTTTAATCTAAGTTAGTTATATATTCTATTTAATTTTCAAATAGTCCTCCCTCTTATTGAACTTGTCATTTTAGTTTAAAAATAAATCCAAATCATGAAATTTATATCACATAGAAAGATCCCCTTTCACTATGAGAGGGACATATATTTATTCATTTAAAGCTACCCTTTTGTTAAATAAGATGACTTTCGTTATCTTTACACTTTTCGTTCATTTGTGTGTTTTTCCAATAAGTGTTTGGTCCATTACTTTTTAAAGTTGCATTTTTCGGAACCTGTTTAATTATAAGAAGAAGATTAAGTATATCAACTGACGATCCCATTGCGTTTAGTATTATCAAGAACTTTAATGTCGTTGTTAAGAGTCCAAATACACTTAATATTAGTGGGGAAAGTATTGAAATAAACATAAAAGGAACAATTGTAATGAGGATATATCTTGATTTTGAAATCTCTTCTTCCGTTATCACATAACCCCCGAACAGAGTTAGTCCTACATATGTTTTTTCTGATTTAATAAAATTTGGAATAAAAATCAAATGAAGTAATTCGTGAAGTATTAATAGTGAGACTAGCCAAAAAATACTACCTAAGTTAATTGTTATTGATATTGCATCAGGTGTCACTCCAAATTCACTCAAAGAAATACCGGAAAAGATATTTATTATCTCAATAGAGATTATTGTAGTGACAATCATTAAAGGGATAGAAAACAAAATAGCACTGATTAAATTCTTAGGTTCTTTCATTTGAATCCATCCATTTTTAATTAAATCCAAATGTAAATTGGGATTACTTTTTGGCAATTTATTTAGTATTTTCATTAACACTCCCCCATTCATACCTTATTTCAACAAAATTGTGTAACTATCCTGCGCCTTTTGCGCCTTTTAATGGATAAGGTTCAATAAAACAACTTAAAATCCGATTTAAGGGGGGAAAATCTCTCTTTTCGTGCTGCTTTAAAGATTTTTTCCTTCAATCGAAAAAAAACTATGAATCACATTCCAACTGAAATGTAATCCATAGTTCCTTAAGTTAATGACATTGATTACCAAAGCGATTTTGAATCGGAATCTACTCTTTTACTGTCACTTATTTCTATGGGCTATATTCTTTTAATTTATCCTCCTTCGATAGAGAACTACCCGCTGGAAATTCTTCTAAAGTATGCATGGCAAACCTCGCGTTGGGATAAGTGATAGAGCCGCCACCAATCACACCAATTTTGAGGGTTTCTTTGATATTGTCGATGGTTGCCCTGGTATTTTAGCAGCCTTCCATATGATAACAAATGCATTCATTGCAGCGGCTGACTATTGATATGGCTAATCCCATTATGGTGTACTTACCCTAACTGGCGTTTAAATTGTTTACTGGCGAAGAAGTAAGCGATGACCATGATGCCGACACACCAGGCAAGCGCGATCCAGATATCGTTGCCAACAGACCCTTTATACAAGAGAGCACGAATCGCATTCACGATTGAAGTCACGGGCTGGTTCTCAGCGAACGCACGGACAATTTTAGGCATGGTTTCGGTTGGGACAAAGGCCGAACTGATAAACGGCAGGAAAATCAGCGGGTAAGAGTAGGCTGTTGCCCCTTCCATAGACCTCGCTGTCAATCCGGGAATGACCGCCAGCCATGTCAGCGCCAGCGTAAACAGCCCGAGTATCCCAGCTACCGCGAGCCAATTCAGGATATCAGCGCTGGAACGGAAGCCCATCAAGAGCGCGACGAGAATAACCACCACGACAGTAAGCGCATTGGAAACAAGCGAGGTCAACACGTGAGCCCACAAGATCGACGAGCGCTTGATGGGCATGGTAATGAAACGTGCCATCAGCCCGCTCTTTACATCCGTAAACAGCCGCACGGAAGTGTAAGCGACGCCGGATGCGATAGCCATCAGCAAGATTCCCGGCAATAAATAATTGACGTAGTTGTCCGTGCCTGTTTCTATGGCGCCGCCAAATACGTAGACAAACAGCAGCATCATCATAATCGGCGTAATCGCCACCGTGATAATCGTATCCGGGCTGCGCATGATGTTGAGCATTAAACGCCCTAGTAATACCCCTGTTTTGCTTTTCATTTACATCTCCTCCTTTTTGCCGATGATCGCGAGGAAAATTTCCTCCAATGTCGGCTGCTTCTCAATGTACTCCACTTTCGCTGGCGGGAACATCTCTTTGAGTTCGGTAAGGGTGCCGGTCGTGATGATTTTTCCGCCATGCAGGATAGCGATACGGTCCGCCAGTTGTTCGGCTTCTTCAAGGTACTGGGTCGTCAGCAAGATGGTCGTGCCGCCGTTGGCAAGCTCCTTGACGGTATCCCAGACTTCAATCCGCGCTTCGGGATCAAGCCCTGTCGTCGGTTCGTCTAGAAAAATGACTGCTGGCTTCCCGATCAGGCTCATGGCGATGTCAATCCGGCGCTTCATCCCGCCGGAATATTTGTCAGCCCGGCGGTTGGCAGCATCAGTCAGGCTGAATCTTGCAAGCAGATTGTCCGCGACTTGTGCGTGATTGGGAACTCCCCGCAACTTGGCGATCATCATCAAGTTTTCCCGTCCAGTGAGCATGCCGTCTAAAGCTGCAAACTGCCCTGTCAGGCTGATGCTCTGGCGAACATGATCCGGTTGACGCTGGACGTCAAAGCCACAAATACCTACTTCGCCGCCATCAGGCTTCATCAACGTCGAGAGGATGTTGACCGTCGTCGTCTTGCCCGCTCCATTTGAGCCAAGCAGTGCGAAAATTTCGCCACGCCGCACCTCAAAATCCACCCCCTTTAAGACTTCCTTGTCTTTAAAGGATTTTTTTAACCCTTTTACAGAAATCGCTACTTTGCTCATACTTTTTTCCTCCTTATATAAAGCGCCCCTGCGGAGCTAGATTGTCTAAACTCTACTATTTAGTCTGACTGGTAATCTGTATCACTTATTACTAGGTTAAAAATATAACTGAATAACGAAGGTGGCAATTCATATTTGTAGCCAGCTATTCAGTCGGTATTATTTAATGAGTTTATTTTTTTCCCAATCGCTTCAAGATACTCTGATTCAAATCTTCACGATACTTGGCGACATAGGTTTTAGCGTTTGCCACTAGTTCGTCGGCAAAGGACGCTACGTCATCCCCAGTGATTTCCAGCACTTGTCTGCCATCCGCTGCACCGGCTTCGAACAAATCGATTAATTCATACTGTATATGCAGCATATCCATCCCGTTGCCCGCTGTGAATTTCCACATATAGTTTTGAATTTTCTTAAATACATACTGGTAGTCCTCTGGCAAGGCTTCAACCCGTGCCATCATCATCTTATATTCTTTTTTATCACCAATCATTTTTTTGAACATTTCCATCATGTTATTTTTCCTCCTTTTTTATAAAGCTGAACAAGACACTCCAAAAATATCAGATGGAACATCTTATGAAGCTATGTTGACTTCAAGACGTTAATTTTTGATGATACAAAATCCCATTTTTCCCAAAACAATTCAAGCTCCTGGCGGCCAGCCTCATTAAGCGTGTAAAACTTGCGGGGCGGCCCCATATCTGACGGTTTCTTTTCTATGCACACCAGTTTTTTCTTTTCTAATCGCACGAGAATGGTGTAGACCGTCCCTTCCACAACCTCGGTAAACCCAAGCTCGTTCAGGCGGCGGGTAATCTCGTAGCCATAGGTTTCATGGCGGCTGATGATTTCCAGCACGCAGCCTTCCAGAGAACCCTTCAGCATTTCAGTTAAATTTTCCATGTTCAAAGCCACCTCTATTCTGTCTGACTTATATTTAGTATAACATAGTACTAAGGTAAATTTTTGCTGAATAGCTTTTGGGAAATCACACTATTAAGTATTACTAATTACAAGTACATTGTATCACCGAGTAGCGATAGAGTCAATTAATTTTCTTAAAAATATTTCGATTATTTCGATACCAATATTAAAGGGATGCAACACCTTCACAAATTGATACGATATCTATTTCGTTTAAAGGAAATTAATTGTACGAAGGTTTGAAGACTTTGATGGTGGGAAATAGATAATCTTTAATGATTAAGAACAGAAAAGAAATTAGCAAAGTGGGAAGCCAAGAACTCTTATTCTCGACTTCCCACTTTGCTCATAATGAGCTATTAAATTTCCTTAATTTTTGTCAGATCCCCACTGCATAGAGTTTCAAGATTATCAAAAATTTTACGCACAGGCCAATCCCACCATTTAATGGTAAGGAGATATTCGATGAATTCGTCATCAAATCTTTTCTTAATAATTTTGCAGGGATTCCCGCCTGCAATATGGTAAGGGGGAACGTCTTTTGAAACAACAGAATTGGCTGCAATGATTGCCCCATCACCAATATGCACACCGGGCATTACGGTGACATTTTGACCGATCCACACATCATTTCCAATTACAGTGTCACCTTTAAGGGGCAAGTCTGCCAGTGTTGGAGTCGATTTCTCCCAACCATTGCCCATAATGTTAAATGGATAGGTAGTGACACTGCACATTCTATGGTTTGCACCATTCATTACAAATTCAATCCCCTTTGCTATTGCGCAAAATTTTCCGATAATCAGTTTATCTCCAATAAATTCATAGTGATGTGTAACATGCTCTTCAAACTTTTCAGCACCGTTTATGTCGTCATAATATGTGTAGTCACCGACAATAATATTTGAGCGTGTTAAAACGTTTTTAATATAGCATATACTTTTAATTGCCTCATTTGGGTAGATTGCATTAGGATTAGGTCCATATTGCATATAAAAATCCCTCCTTCTTGTTATATAAATAACGAGAGTACAGTGTTCTATGTACCCATTAGTGTAAGTTATAGCGTTCACACATTTATTTAAAAAAAGCTGATCTCCGCATTTGGATAATCGTCCATATAGGTGTATTGAGTGGAATTGGTTCGGTAACTATTGTTTGTAAGTATGCATTACCGATAAAGTTGGCTTTAGCTTTTTGTCCCAATGAAAAGATTGTGAGACACCACTCTGGCATCTACCGGAGCGGTGCTACTAATTAATTCTGGCTATGTTCAGTAATTACAATATTTCGATATACCCTTCTGTTCCATGCACGCGAATTCGTTGCCCATCTTTTATTAGTTTGGTAGCATTTTCTACTCCAACAACTGCTGGTAAGCCATATTCACGTGCGATAACTGCTCCATGGGTCATCAGTCCACCAACTTCGGTGACTAGACCTTTTATGGATACAAATAATGGTGTCCAGCTAGGGTCAGTAAAGGAGGTGACTAATATATCTCCATCTTCTAGATAAGCATCTTCCATGTTTAAGATGACACGTGCTCTTCCCTCTATAACTCCGGAAGAAACAGGTAGACCTACAATAGATTCAGCTGGGAGATTTTCTCGTTTGTACTCACCTGCAATGATTTCACCATCAGAGGTGATAACACGTGGGGGAGTTAGTTTTTCATATAATTTGTACTCGTCTTTTCGTTTGCTGATGATCTGGTAATCCAGTTTATTTGTGCGTACTACTTCGCCAAGTTCTTCAAAAGTGAGATAGTAAATATCTTCTTTTTCATGAATAACGCCCGCTTGAACGAGTTTTTCCGCTTCTTTCAGTAAAGCTTGCTTATAAACAAAGTAGCGATTAATCATGCCATATTTTGGATATTCCCTAAACCCGCTGAAATTCCGGATTAGGTCGATCATTCGTTTTGTTTCTCTGGCTTTTTGTTCACCATCCGGTAATTGCTTCAATCGCTCTAATAACTCTTGTTCTTTTTTCAAAGCTTCCTGTAGCCCTTGCTCAAATTTCCTATTGCTTTCATTCGGCTCAAAGTTTTTGATGTTACCCAGAATCATGGGAACAAGTGTAATTGGTTTTTCACTCCATCTAGTTCTAGTAATATCGATTTCTCCGGCACATCGCATTCCGTATTCGTTGAGAAAAGCATAGAAAGCGTCTCTAGCTTCCTGTCCACCATCAAACTTAACCAGTTCATCCAAAAAGTTATCATCTTTTACATGTTGTAAATAATCAATTACTTCTCGATAAGGACGAATCACATCTGCAACATCCAATAAGGCTAGACCCATTTCCGATGTAATATTGTTTGGTACAGATTGAGAAAGCGTGTCTGCTGCGTTTTTTTCACCTAACCACTCGTTCATTTTTTCATTGATCCATGATGAAGCATCCATAGCAGCCATAAATACAGCTGAACTTTGTGGGTCAAATAAAATCTTCTTTAATTCCTGAATATCTTCTAGAATAAAATCAAATAAATCTGATCCTGATTTCGGTTGGATGTTTTGTTTTAACTCTCCAATGGATGTTTGACTACGCTTAATCAAATCAGAAACGATTGATGGATTGTTTTCAATTTGTGCCAGTTTATCTGTATTGCCTCTAGTGGGACTCGGTGCTTTATTATCATTTGGCAACGATTTTATAAAATCTCCTCGCTCAATGATGTTCATAAGTGCGTCTTTCATGAGCGGATCGTGTTGTCCCATGGCATTTAATAAAATGTTCCTACTGACAGGTGAAGCCAGTTGATGTGTGACATCAACAAACAACCTTCCACCAGCTTTACGCATGGGGGCAGGAGTCGTTAACAGCCAAACAGATAATCCCAGTGGTTTCATGGGGTCAGTCATCATTTGTTGATGACCGACAGATACGTAAACGTGATTTTCTTCATCATTCGCTTCAGGGATGGGGTATAAAGTAGTGATTGGACGACTCTGGACAATATAAAATGTATCATCAACCAAGCACCATTCGATATCTTGTGGGCAACCAAAATATGCTTCGATCTGTCTTCCGATACGTGCTAGTTGTAAAATTTGTTGGTCAGTAAGTGTTTGAAGCTTTTGTTGTTCAGGATCGATCTGTTGTGTCTCTGTTCCTCCTCCTTTTAGTCCATAAATAGCCAATTTCTTGGTTGCTATCATCTTATCGACGATTTTATCTTCCTGTACTTTATAACAATCGGCAGAGACCAAGCCAGAGACCAGTGCTTCTCCGAGTCCAAAACTGGCATCGATGGATAACAACTTTCGGTTAGAGGTAATTGGATCAGCGGTAAATAAAATCCCTGAAGCCTGTGGGAAAACCATTCTTTGAACGATAACGGATAAGTACACTTCACTATGGTCAAATCCATTTTGCATACGGTAGATTACTGCGCGATCCGTAAATAAGGAAGCCCAACATTTGCTAATATGCTGCAAGATGGCTTCTTTGCCGATGATATTTAAATAGGTGTCTTGTTGGCCAGCAAAAGAGGCATGTGGTAAATCTTCAGCAGTCGCACTAGAACGCACTGCATATGCATGGTCTGCGCCAAACTGGGAGTGATAGTGAATAACTGCTTGCACAACATCGGAAGGAATTTCTACTTCCATAATAGTTTGTCGAATCTTCCTGCTGATTTCACTAATTTGATCCCGATCTTCCACTTTTAGCATGGTTAGTCGATTCAATAAATCCTGGTACGTTTCATTCTGTTCGATAGCTTTTCGAAATCCCAATGTTGTAACACAAAATCCTTCTGGTACTTGTATTCCTTGAATTTTTGATAATTCCCCTAAATTTAACCCTTTTCCGCCAACGAGGAAAAGCTGTGTTTTTTCCATTTCCTGAAAACCGAGAACCAAAGAACTCATTCTACATCTCTCCTAACCATTAACGATTCTATTGATTTTACCAGTAATAAATGGGAATAAATAGTCTATATTGACCATTTTTTATATGGTATAATTAAAGTAGGAAGAGTACAAAAAAAGTAGCCAGACCTAATCGTACAGTTAGTTGATGCACCAGTTATCCCCTCGAAAGCAGCTCTTATCCTTTTAACACACAATATGAATAAAATTAACTTTTTCTATTTTATCTGTTTATTTTCCAAAACACCTTATATTAATATGAGATTTCAAGCTTTTATGAAACTATCCCGTTCATTAGCTTAATAACTTCAACAAAAAAAGCGTTAATCTTTTTTCGATTAACGCACACGGTAGTTTAAATACATTTCTTCATAATGTTCCTTACTGTAACTTATATTTTTACTTCTCCGCTTCAAAATTAAATAGGTTTGCAAGCTGGATAAGTTCCTTACTATCATCTTGCTTTTTTTCATTTATTCCTTCATTTGTTAGGTAATAAACATATTTTTTAGTAATAATGTACAACTGTGCTATTCCTAAATCTGTTGTTGGCTCATAAAGTACAGCTCGTTGCCCAGCAACATTTACCTCTTTAACATTGTGTCCATCAAGCGGATAATCTGGCAGAAATCCATTTTCATCTATTCCTTCTTCAACTGAACCTGATTCGTTTAATGAATAATGTACTGAAATCCACCTTCCACTTGAGCTTGTTGGATAAAATGCATGAACATAAAGTTGTTCTTTTGCCCAATCTTTTTGAACAACAGGAATAAGGTGTGGCTCTCCTACAATTGTTTTTATGTGCTTATAAGCATCCATCGGATATACTATACTCTCCATTCCTTTTTTAGTAAGGACTGGTGTTTCCTCTCCATTGATCATTTCCATAGTATACAATTGCTGATTATCCTTTTTACTACCTAATGTAACAGGGCTTTCTTCCCCAGCCAACTGATTAGTTAACAATAAAAAGAAAATAGAGACACTAACCCCGATTGTTAAAAGATAAAAAAGTTTTTTTATGATGTTTGTTTTCAAGTAACTCTTTTGGATTTGTTTACTAAGCTGGTTTCTTACCCTCTGAGAACGTTCCATATTCCATTCCATATCATATTCAACTTTCTTAAGGGAACGGTCATAAGAATTAATATCAGTTTGAATGCTCATAAAAATCCTCCTTTTTCTTTAGCTTTTTTTCCAAAGCAAGCATCCCCCTATGTAAAGTGGACTTTACCTTCCCTTCCGAACAGTTCAAGATCTCTGCTGTTTCACTTATTGAAAATCCCTTAATCTTCCTCAATATAATAACTTCACGATGAGCCTCCTTAAGTGTGGAAAGAACATTATATATCTCCCTTGAACTTTCCTTCAGTTGGACAATATTTTCTGGAAGCTGACACTTATCAATCTGTGGCTGGAACAGTTCTTTGATCAAACGTATAGGCTTTTGTTTCCTTAAATAATCCAATGTTAAATTGTGTGCAATACTAAATAACCACGTTTTTTCACTTGAATTCCGATTAAAGGATTCATAATGCTTATATGCTTTATAGAAGGTTTCCTGAGTTAAGTCCTCTGCCTGTTGATAGTCTTTTGTAAGCATAAAGATAAATTTAAAGATGGTTTGATGATATTGGTCAAACCAATCTTTTATTTCTTCCTCCTTAAAATCAACCATTCTTTCACCCCCAATTTGTTCACCTACAGTTTAGACGTTCAAACTAAAAAAAGGTTCTGGTTTTTTGTAAAACACATTTGATAATTTCTTTCTTAAGGAAAAAATATACATTAAAACTAATAAAGCCACCAAATGGCGGCTATATTATGTCACTTTTAATACATATTCCTCTTGTAATTACTAATTAGATTACTGCTCTGCCCTCTTGAACTTGCACCTTTACTTAAAAAAGAAAAAAACATTCCTTCCCTTGTTAAAGGAATGTCCCCTTTAGTTCAATAGCTAAAGCTTAATAACTTCAGCAAAAAAGCGTTAATCCTTCTTCGATTAACACTCCCTTTTGTTGAACAAGGCTTATATTCTTTTCCCATAAATTTCTCTTACGAATTGTTCTTTATAGTCGGTATATTCGTCAATTCCACCATTATTTTCTTCTATAAATTTCCTTTTTAGATTACTGTATTGTTCCCGTACTTTTTCGTTTGAATTTAGGTAATCCCTAAAAAAGATTAAATTTTTCCAGAGTTCCTTATTATATTCAACTAAATGGATAAAGTGTGTTTTTTTTTGGTATGACTCATCAGTAAACTTAGCAAGCACGATTTCATTAGGACGTTGAACTCGAAGCCTTAAAAAACCTGCCTCTTTTAACCCCTGAAAAATAGCCTTATCAACATTTTCAATATCATCTACACCTACAACTAAATCCAATATTGGTTTGGCAACCATATCCTTAATCGCTGTGCTACCTATATGCTCAATTCGAGTTTCCTGAATAGGAGTTGAATTTAGAATATTCTGCTTCACCTTATGAAACTCTTTCTGCCATTCAACAGTATGTACTTCTAATCTTACTTCATCGCGCTTTAATCCCAATTTCATTATTACCACCTCATACTCTCGTATAATGTTTATAATTCGATCTGGTTTACAAAAATCCTGTTTCAACTCCTGCTCCGTTAGTACAATAACTTCTATAAAAAGAAGCGTTAATCCTTCTTGGACTAATGCACCGTTTAAGTACAATATTTCACAAAGAAAAAAGAACTTTCATTTAATGAAAGCCCATTTTGTGGCTTAGAGTAAATGTTCTAGTTTCTTTATTAACACGCTTAGTTTTTTACACATTTGATAGGATCAATTCTGATGGATTCCCAATTTCCTTCAGAATCCTTTTTATATTGAGAAATTAATACATCTGTATCATTTGGTAATTGATAAAAGATAAACCGATAATCTGCTCCATCCGTACCAATATAATCAATGGTTTTGAAGTAACTATCTTGTTTAGTAGGTAGCTGTTTTTTTATTAACTTGCACCAGTTTCCATACATAATACCAACGACTGCTTCCGCATCATGCTGCCAGAGATGGTAGGGTGCACATAGGAAGTCCTCTCCGTACAATTTCATATGGTCAATTTTATACAGATTTTGAACTTTTTTTAATTGGACATAGCCGTAATAATAAGCAAAATAGGTGACACCTTTTGATGAGCCTTCGATGCTTTCTAGCTCAATGAAATAAGGAACAATGCCTTTTTCATCAGGTAGTCTGTTCATCTTAATTAAATTTATATGTCCAATTCCAGCAAACGATTGAAGATATTCATTATAGGAAACCCTTTTGTGATAGTCTTTAGTAAAAAAGTTATAAGCAATTGGATAGGGCAACTTTGCCATCCCCACAGTTCCGCACCCACCCAACTGGTTTTGAGTGAGGTTTTCTGCCTCTCTTAAAATACTAAAGTAGTTTAAAACAGTTTCATCAGGAGTCCGAGTTAATGTTGCAGGGAGTTTAATTTCTTTGTAGTTTTTTTTATAATAAAGATCAAAAAATTTGATGTTCTTGACAAGGGTATTTTTAATAGGGAGGCGGGAAGGACGAAAGTATTTTTCGGCATCACTGGTACGTATAAACGCAGTTTGGTTTCGTTCAACTGGTTGACCAAATATTTGTGGTTCGTATTGAGATCCCATAACGAGAGTCAATTTTTTTCTGGGATAATGATTGAACGTCCGATTTATCCATTTTGTAAAGTGTTTCAATTAGACTCCCCCTTCAAGAATATTAATCCACTTTTATTCAGGTCATTTATTTTTAACAATAATTCAATAAGCAAAGAACATATAATACCAAATGCGATGAAACCTCCATAAATCCCCATTAAAAATAACCCAAATCCAAAAAACTCATATGAATTACAAGAGATACAATACGCATATGCAATCCCCCTCCTACAAAAAAGTATTACTCTAATTTATGTTGAGGAATAAAGGTTTAGGAGGATAATCTTCAACTAGTCGAGTAGAAGGGAACCTCTCTACCTCTCGGTTGATTGTATTCCTCCCCCCTCACAGAACCGTGCTTGCGTAATTAACGCATACGGCTCCTACTAGTTACCATTCACATAATGTAGCTAATCTCTTTTCTTAAGTCATATATGTTAACCTTAATTCTTGCGTAAGCTAATGGGTATTTATTGAGAAAGAGTCTGAATTTATCCCAAGTAATTGATTTCCTTTGACTTCTTCTATTGAGCCATTTAAACAGTAAGTATCCGATCTTGTCCCTGAATTTGTTTACACTTTGGGTATTATCTGTGATGCAATAATAATTGTAATAACCTACAAGAGATCGTTTAAATCTATCCATAATCATATGAATATCTTTATTTCTATTAATCTTCAACCATCCCTTAGATTCTTTGAGTTTGCCTTGGACTTTCTTCCTGCTTGATTTTCGTTACACTCGAAAGTTTCCTTGTTTACTTTTCCCACAATAATGTGTAAAACCAAGGAAATCAAAGGTTGCAGGTTTACTATTTCCCTTTTGTTTTGCATCTTTCTCTGCAAACCTTCCAAAGGGAATAATTTTGGTTTTATCCTCAGCAATTTCTAAGTTAAATTTCTTTAATCTCATTTTTAATGATTGGAAGAATTGTTGAGCTTCACTTTTAGATTGAAAACAACAAACAAAATCATCTGCATATCTCACTATGAATGCTTGTCCTTTGCACTGTTTTCTAACCCTTTTCTCGAACCAAAGGTCAAGGACATCTTAAAGACTAAAGTTACCTTTAGCCCTCCAAGACTCGCTACGAGTGAATGGCTAGTTCTTGCTCGACGGCAATCCCACCCGTTATATGATACGACCTAGGCTCGGCCGCACACCTACCCCTTTAGTTAAATAAGAAGGAACCCCTTCTCAAAGGAGAGGAGCATTTTATATATATCTTTTTCTAATCATATTAATTAATTCAAGTACATTTTCGTCCGGTTCATCATGCCTATGTTCGTAACAATCCTTTATAAAATCTTTTAAAAAAGGACGCAGTAACTGTTTTTATTTCATTAACCATTTGATCTAAAGTCATATCTCCAAGAATATTACATTCATCGCAGATTGGTTCATCATTTTCTTCTAAAATATCTTCAATATCACTTTCACTAAATACTACTCCACACTTTTTAAAATGCAAAAATTATTCCCCTTTTAATAATACTTAAATCACTACTTCCACAAAATTTTATACCCCTGTATCCTTTTAGCCTCCAAAATCAAATTATCGTTGTTGGGTCATGCAAATTGTCGAAGTTAACCGAATATATTCAATGGTATAACAAAAAGTGAAATGGAGAGTAAAAGGATGTTTAACTGTTTTCTTGTCGAGGTCTCGGGAAACACAATTTTCGTGCGCCGTTATGGACAAGGACCGGCAATTCTATTGGTGCACGGCTTCCCGCGTACAAGCCTGATGTGGCGACTCCTCGCGCCGAAACTTGCGGAAAATCATACTGTGATTTGCGTAGACTTGCGCGCCTACGGCCGTAGCGGGATACCCGCCTCTAGCCACGATCACTTTCCATATTCAAAGCGCGCGATGGCGAAGGAATTGGTTGAGGTGATGAGCAAACTTGGCTTCCCGATCTTCATAGTGATCGGTCACGACCGCGGAGGACGCGTCAGCTACCGTATGGCCTTGGATTATCCGAAGAATGTGGAGCGTCTGGCCGTGTTTGACGTCATTCCGATTTTCGAAGCGTGGAAACTGGCAGATGCGCGCTTCGCTCAAACCTACTGGCCCTGGAGTTTACTGTCGCAGAAACCACCTCTGCCGGATTGCTATCTGCTCGGTGCTCCCGAGGCCGTCTTCCATAACCCCTTCGGCGAAGGTTCCTTCGGCCACGAAGTCTTGCAAGAGTATGTTTCAACCTATTACAATCCGGCCCGCGTGCATGGTATCTGTGAGGAGTATCGAGCTGCAGCGACAATCGATGTCGAACACGACCGCGCGGACAAAGAAGCGTCGAAAAAAATTGAGTGTCCGATGCTGCACCTGTGGGCGGAGGGCGGTTGGCTTGACACTTACTATGCAAAAGAAGGCGGTCCGCTCGGCATATGGCGGCAATGGGCTCCGAAGGTGCAAGGGCAGGCGATAAAGGGTGGCCACTTCTTCCCGGAAGAGAATCCTGACGAGACGGCGGTTCTCGTGAAGCTGTTCCTCTCCGCTTAATGAAAGATGTGGTACTGCTTGCTGTTTTTTCTTATCTGCAGAAGCAGGTGCATTTGGCTCCTTTCTTGACTGAACCTCCAGCCTACTTAATCTGTTGAATGGTACATTTTTATGAAGAATTATGCTAATCCAGAAACTGGTATGGCCGCAGGAAAAGCGATTATACATTATAACTTATATGGAGATAAGGAGATATTCAATTAATACAACTATTATCTTCGACGACGAAAGGCTCTTTAACCAGGAACTTTACTCACTTTTATATGCAATTGCAGACGAAATAGTCAATCGGCTGGTTGGTTACTCTGATACCCTATTATCTGTTTATGCAGGATCGAATTTCTATCATGCAGAATATAAATCCAATTAATAATATTAAAAGGAAAACTCATAATAAAAAATGGAGGTGAAAGATATGAAAACAAAAGATGATTTTTTAGAAGGGGCTAAAATCACTGACGATGCTCATACATATGGGCCACCGAATGGAGGAAGTGTAAACCACCGTTCTCCTCAGTCTGTTCCAAATACGCAAGCAGCTAGAACAGGTAAGAAACAGAAATAGACAAATATCATATGCTGATTATTTCAAAGACTTCAAGAGAGCATTTTAATCGGTGAATATGCTTTTCTTTGCTAAGATTTTGTGTGCTACAAAAAAGACCTGGTTATCTCACCAGGTCTTTTGCTTTATCAGGATTGTATTTGTGATATCCTTTTGAACTCATATGACCCCTAAGTGATTCATCAACCCATAGGAAATCAATATGTAAGTTATACAAAAAAATTGTCCCTGTTATGCCCCCTAATATTTCTCCTCCTTCATCCCTAAGAATAAAGCTAATATTCTTGACTGGATGTTTTACATCATCAGGTAGCTTAGAAAGATTATGTTCAATTACTTTTTTTCGAATATATTCACTATCTTCTTGATTCCATTGTTGAGTTATTACCATAATTCCCCTCCAAAAGTTGCTGAATTCATATTTTATCACTTTTGCTTGTTCAACTAAACTACTCTATACCTCATTAAGAAAAAAGCATCTCTTATTAAAGAAATGCACTCCGTTAGCTTCAGAAACATAATTACATTTAATTATATACATTTCCCCTAAGAATATAGGGTACTATAGGTTTCCTTTTTATTAATCCTTTTAATTTACTTGGTATATGTATGTAATTTTCTACTAAGTGAAGGTCCATCCAGGTAATTTCTTCAATCTCGTCAGGTAATGAGATATTTATTTCTCCACCTACTATTTTTCCAAAAAAAGTAAAGATGATCGTGTGATGTCCTCTCTCTTCAAAAAACGCTTCACTCACAGTAAAAATACCACTTATTTCAACATTTACTCCAGTTTCTTCTTTAACTTCACGAATAGCGGCTTCCTCGAGTGTTTCTCCATCTTCTACTGCACCACCAGGTAGTGTAAAATAAGATGATTTTATTCCTTTATTTTTTACCATCAATATTTTTTCATTATTCTCATCAAACAAAAGTACATATACAACATCTACTCTTTTCAAATTCTTCTCCCCTTCCTATTAGTTTTCTTCTCAACTTAACTGCCCTTCAATATGAATAATTTTTTGAATAACTGAATTAGTTTCCTCGTTGTCTTTAATTACAAATAAATAGTCCGCCTCACCTTCTATTGGATCAACTACATCTTCTTTTAAAGATTCAGCCTGTTGCCTGGCAAGAACTTCCTCAAAATTTGTATATGGGCCCCTAAATATATTCGTACTTCTTTGACTTCGAATTACTCTTTCTCGAAGATTAGCATCGGGAATATCAAAATGAACCAAGATACGGACAAACTCATCAGTTTTAAATACCTCTTCAAGTAAATACAATCGTCCTTTTCTACTTCGATTTGAGTTACAAATAATAAAGTGAAAATCTGTGTGTTCTTTGGCATAATCAACAATTAGCCTTGAGAGAGAATGCTTAAGAGTATTAGGTCCTTTTTTGGGTTGTAAGTTCTTATAATAAGTATTAATAAATTCTGCGTGATTATCTTGGTCCATAACAAAAGAGTTATTTAACTGTTTTTTTAAAGCATTTGCAAATGTAGTTTTTCCAGAATGGGTTTTACCTACTGTAATAATGACTAACCTTTTCATATCCTCAACTCCTTCTAGAAATAAGTTCTAGAAACAGCACAAAAATCCTTTTATTTATGTTCTTGTTCAACTAAACTCCCATTAGTCTAATAAGAGCTCTAATTTTCTAAAATACAACCTAATTAGTTGATTTAGAAGTAATTTTTTTACTATTTCATTATTACCTCCAAACACGTATAAAAGTCCAGAATACACAAGGTTATGGATAAATCCTTGCATATTCTGGACACCTCGGATAAATTGTTTTGGAACAATCTCTTCACTTTATTACCATAAAAAAAAATTCAAAAACATACTAGACAAGCTCGGCATCAAAGGAAAGCGGTTCAAATCCAATTTTTGTACAAACCCATTCAATCTCATCGACTGGAAATGGCGTAGTTCTGCTCTTCGAAATGAGATTTGTGTAGAAATCATTCATCACTACAGCAATTGGAGCGTATCGCATGATAATCCCCGCTGCTAAATTCATCACCTCTGGCAACTCATCACCTTTAGCACACCGGCGGATGAAGTCTATTCGTTCAGCTCGATTCACCTTACCCATCAATGCCGTTACAAGCCAGTTCACCAAATGTGTTACCACATAACACCCATCATGAGTTGTGTTCAATTCGAGAAAATCCATTTCAGAATCGGACAGTTCAAACCGTGAAGACGTTGCTAGACCGAAGTCCGTTATATAAACAAGATGTCCGTCAGTTAAAACATTCTTAAAGTGAATATCGAAATGCAGTAACCCGTTTGAATTCATAAAGGAAACAGCGGATCGCAAATTGATATCCACCATGGCTAACGCAGAAGTGGCTGCATTTTCACCATTATCTACCTGTTCCGTAAGCCAGCCGTGTAGGTTATAGGGAAGGTACTCACAAAAAAGTACAACACTGTACACTGATTGCTCAAGAGCCTCGAGACGATCCTGCACTTTTGTGGAACCCCAAAACTTAACCATTCTGGGGATATCGCTCAGTTCCTCTGAGATTTGGATACTTCGATCTGAACTTTTTAACACCCGCCAGTGATACATTAACGGAAAACTCTCACACTGTTTAGCCAGTACCCAATTGGTGGTCATTGTATGGGCAGCTACCTCACGCCACACGCTACCGCCTGGTGATCCTATTCCATAGTGGCAAAATGCAGGAAGTTTAAACACGTTTCCAGTGAACATGAAATTGTGCCTTTCCAATTCCGTAAGTGGTATTATTTTCAAGAATATGTCCGTGTCCTCAAGCTGCAACAAAGCCGTTGTACCACCTATGCCAGTATTAAGAACAGTAGCATCTTCTACTCGTTCTCGAAGCCTTTCATCAGAAAGCAACGCTAATGTAGTAGACACAGCTGCATATCGGGCAACTCGAATATCATGTGACACAAAAGATTTATTCGGTGATGGTTTCATAAGGGATTTATCCTTTCACTTTATTTCTTGGATATTTTTACTTATTTAATAATCTAATAGTTCACAGATCATTACCAAGAACTAAACACATATTATTTGCAAATGTCACCTTCGACATTTACAATAAACATTTATTCCATTAATTTGAGATAGATTGTAATTCGAATTAGCGTATCGATTTTCCTTATATGCTTAGACAATGATCGTATTCTCAATGTGCACTTTTAGTTTCTTTACTTATCTGTTCATTAAAGAGGTTAATTGGGTAATACCAAAAATCCTTCTTCCTCTAACTTCCCCATTAGTTTAATAACTTTAACAAAAAAAGCGTTAATCCTTCTTCATTAACGCACCCATAGCTTAAATTAGAGTCAACTTTTTGAAAGAAAAAAAGCAATGACCCCTCCGATACCAGCAAGCGTTATCATTATACCCCCAAAACGGGTTGACCAAATGTATAAATATGAAGGTTCCGTACCGTCGGTTGATTTCCAACGCTGTGTTATTAACCAGAAGACAGAAGGCTTAATTATCATAAAAACGCCAATAACTATTAAAATAATGCCAAGAAAAATCATCTATCATTTACCACCTTTTTAAATTTCCCTCTATTAAAATAGTACGTTTTCTTTATTTTGAAGTTTCAATCTCCCTGAACTATACTGCTTCCTTAGCTTAATAACTTTAACAAAAAAAGCGTTAATCCTTCTTTGATTAACGCACCTGTTAGTTAAAAAAATAAGTGTCACTACATCGAAAAGCAATTATTTTATAGTCACCTAATCCCATATAGACCAAGCAGCCTCAATTTGATTACCTGATGGGTCTGTAAAGACAAAGTATTTTGCATTTTCCCCACGCATACAAATTTCGGTAACTTCTACACCATTATTCTTTAATGATTTATGTGTATATTCAAGGTCTGAGCAATTCAAAGTAAAGGTTTGATACAGGCGACCATCGCGTAAAAAATCTGCTGTTGTATTGTCCCTTGTTTCTACAAGGAGTAATACAACATTTCCTTCCGGCGGTGTTAATACTGCTACATAACCAATATCATCCTGAAACTTTGGAGCTTTAAGCTTAAATCCAAGTTTATTTTGATACCATTCAATTGTTTCATCAATATTATTAGCTGGTATATAGAGATATCCAATTCTACTGAATAACGACTTTTGTACTTGAGTAACTTCCAATTTTCTCACTCCTGATTAATAATTTTATAGTTAGTTAAAGGAATACAATGCACTAGTTTTCTAGACAATAAACAAGTGTCTGTTCTTATTAAACAATCACACTGTAGTTTATTGTTCACAATCTCTTTTTTTCTATTATTTTATTTATGCTTCTGACAAATCGTAATAACGTTAAAGTCTTCATCCCTCATATTAAAGAAAGATACCGCGTGGTTTCTATGAATTCCACCATAAATAATTTCAAAGCCAAGGTCATGAACATAATCAGCAGCTTTATCAATATCATCAGCTGGCATAAAGAATAATGGAGAGGCAGATTGAGGTACTGGAATTTTATTCATTCCATTAGAATCAATCATTATCTCTAATCCATTTGATAAACGGAATATGTGTAAAGTTCTAAAATTATCTTTTTCTTCTATTGGCAAACCAAGTAACTTACTATATAAATCCACAGATTTCTTTAAATCTCTACTCCACAAAATTACTGATGCAACTTCGCACTTAACTGGACTACATTTCAATTTTTCACCAATTGTCTTACCACCTTTTACTTTTTTCAAAACACTATAAATATTCCATATATTTTAAACAAATCCTTTATTTCTATGATTAATTCGTTCGACAAATATTCTATCTTCTTCATCAAACCTTCCAGTTCGTATAATAAGAACAGTTTTAAAAAATGGTTAGATATTAGTATCTATACATTTTTCCTTTGAGAAATAATTCATATAGAATAATAAACATGGTGCCAATACATAAATCTAAACATTCCTGCCCCAAATTAAAAAGCACTTTCCTTATTTAAAGAAAAGTACCTCTTAATTGAAAATCTACAATAATCATTTTAAAAAAATCATAGTATATACGCTTCCATTATTTAACTAAATCCACATGATGTTTAAATGCTTTTCATTTATCATATAAAAATAAACCACCATGATAACAATAATATTTTCTAGCATTTAATTTTATTAATTTATCTAATGATTCTTTTGCTTCCTCAAGGTTTAATGTAAAATTAGGATTTGCAACATTCAAAACTTTATCTTCAATTACTGCTGCATCTCCTGTGATGATCGTATCCAATTTCTTATTTTAAATTGATATGTGACCTGGTGTATGACATGGAGTTAAAAGTATTTTACAGCCTCCAGCCCAATCAAAAGAGTCACCATCTTTAATAACGATATCGACTGGTACATTCTTTATTTTTTTCAAACGATCAATAACTGCTAATCCGAAATCTTTCTCTGTCTCTGGTAAGTTCACTAGCATTTCCTCTGCTTGAATAAGACGAAGAGACTTTTTTTCTCCAGTAACATAGCCTTTTTCAATTTCACTTGCTATAACTTTGATATTAGGGTATTTTTCCTTTAATTCAAATAATGCTCCCATATGATCATCATCATGATGAGTAATTAACACCTTCGTTAGTGATTCAGGTAAAATTCCTTTACTTTTAAGTTCTGCTTCCAATATTGGAAGCATACCAGGGTATCCACAATCAACTAAAATGATTTCATTTTCATCTTTAATTATAGTAGGATGAATAACCATTTCACTTTCGTTATACATAAATTTCAGATCTAGTTGAATGATTTCCATAACTTTTTCTCCCCATGAAGCTAAATAAAATTATAAAGCCTTTTATATCAACTTCTTATTTTTTACTAATAGATATTCTTTCTATTTTAACACTTCTATTAACCAACTATAACAATGACAATAAAGAATAGGACCATGGAAATAAGGCCGATAGGAAAAGCAATTCGTGCATATTCCAGGCTGGTAATTTTGAGCTTCCCTGCTGAAATAATATTCGGGATGTTTCCTGGAATCAGCATTCCTCCACTGATGATAAGTCCCAGTAACAGAGCTTGAATGGTCGATTCATTCATGACTGGGCTTACTTCAGCAGCAGCCAAGGTTGCATTATCTAATATGGCTGAAATGATATTGATCCAATACATAACTAACGGATGTAAGCCGAGTAGGAATTTATCGATAAACGGTTGAAATCCTGCACCAAGAAAAGTTAATGCCATTACAAATAAATAAATTTTTAGACTACGAATAATAATTTCTGTATACGTTTCTTTTTGGTATGGTGTTTCATTTTCCACTTCATTTTGTTCCTTCTTCTTTGTCTCTTCTAAATCTGATGCAGTTGCTACTTCATTTTTTGCCAAAATGGCCGCTGATTCATCTCTCGATTTAACCATGAATGCAGCGAGTACCCCGAAAGCGATGACACCTGGGATGACATACACACCAATAGATTTCAACAAATAGAAGAAACTTTCGTCTAGTTTACTAACCACGATTGTCGAAAGAGGTTCTCCAATCGGTGTCAAAACTGCTCCCATTCCAATTGCAAAGCATGCTAAAACAACTAAGGAAATTTCTGATTTTCTATCCATTTTTAAAACGCTTACAACAGCAACAAGGATAATAGCAGCAATAATAGCAGTAATCACACTAGAAATGAATCCAAGAATAATTACAAATAATGCAATAAACATTCGATATGGAATTGCTTTACTAAGCCCCAATATCCCTTTTTCAATCGGTCCCTGGAACCATCTGAACAAAAGACCGGCAACAAGTACTGCTAATGTAATATTAATCGGATGAAGCAAAGCTTCTTCTATTAGATTCCAGTCCAATGACTTACTAACAAGTACAGATAGAATCCCCATAATAAACAGGAATACTTCCAAGTTACGCTCAACTACCTTAGTGAACGGCAGCAATAGCACGAGCACCAGTATAATTGATAAACCAATGATCATAAATGTAATTCCTCACTTTCTAATATTTTTATCTATTAAAATATAAAAAAGCCTGTCGTTAAGGGACATAAGTATCCCTTGGTGACAGACTCCTCCATTAAAAATAAATGTATATTCAGTTATCGTATGAAAAGTAAAATGCTCTATTTCAAAAGATTGGGGTAAAAAAACAACTAAATTTAGTTTATCATACAGAAAATAATTTTTGCAACACTTTTTTAGCAGAAGATTCAGAATCTCTAAGTCCCTATATATATCAAATAATTCAATTATACTCTACAGAATATCCAAAATAATAATATTTGTACAACCTTTTTAAGTTCCATTTTCGCTTGATTAGCTTCATTATTTTAATCTATTCAAACATTCTTATTCTCTCTCCAAATAAAATGCAGCTTATTCCTCTACCTCAAATAAAAAGGTTTTTTTCTCAAATCCCCCACGATGCTCCGCTTTTTCTCTTCTTATGGCTTCTACCTTATCGAAATCAGCATTATGGATTTTTGCACAAGCATGTATAATTTCTAATACATCCGCCAACTCTTCCAGTGCATCGTTATCATTACTAGTTTCTATATATTCTTGTATTTCTTCAATACTCTTTTTCTTTAATTCTATTATGTATTCTTCATCTGATAAGGTAGATATTTTAGGGGTTTTCCCATTAGATTTAATAATTTCCGGGATGTTGTCACGGACAAGTTTGTTGTAGATTGGCATGTTAGAGCCCCCATAACTTATAATTTCTAGTTAGATATTACCATATTTTGAAATAGTATAAAAAAGGGAAGCCCGCTATCACACAGATAGGGGCTTTCTTCTTTATGCTACTTTATTGATATCTATTTTTTTCCCTTCTTTACGACGCTTCCTAAATTCAGCTGCAGCTGTAAAAAGTACGTCTGTGGAAGAGTTGAGTGCAGTTTCGCAAGAATCTTGTAAAACACCTACGATAAAGCCTACTCCAACTACGGTCATCGCAACATCATTCGAAATTCCAAATAAGCTACATGCTAATGGTATCAGCAACAAGGAACCGCCAGCAACACCTGAAGCTCCACAAGCACATACAGCTGCAAGGACGCTGAGAATAATAGCCGTAGGAATGTCCACATGAATACCAAGTGTATGAACAGCTGCAAGTGTCAAAACAGAAATTGTAACAGCTGCACCAGCCATATTGATCGTTGCACCTAATGGAATGGATACAGAATAAGTATCTTTATCTAAACCTAATTTCTCGCATAATCTCATATTTACAGGAATGTTTGCAGCAGAGCTTCGTGTAAAGAATGCTGTAATAGCACTTTCATTTAAGCACTTAAACACTAACGGATACGGATTTTGACGGATACATACATACACAATGATAGGATTGACAACAAGTGCTACAAAAATCATACATCCAATCAAAACAGCAAGTAATTTTCCATAACTCAATAATGAATCAAGACCATTTGTCGTAATAGACTCAATAACTAGACCCATAATTCCAAATGGGGCAAATTTTATTACCCATGTAACGATTTTGGATACTGCATCTGAAACATTCGAAATCATTGTTTTTGTTGTATCTGGGGCGTTTTTTAAAGCTAAACCAAGAAGGATTGCCCAAGATAAGATCCCGATATAGTTCGCATTGTAAATGGCTTTGATTGGGTTATCTACAACGTTCATCAGCAATTTTCTAAGAACTTCGACAACACCGCCAGGAGCTGTCAATTCATTATTACCCGTTGCCAGCTTTAAACTGACCGGAAACATATAGCTTGCAATAACCGCTACTACCCCAGCTAAAAAGGTTCCTAAAAGATAGAGGACGATAATAGATTTCATATTCGTTTTCTGCCCACTCTTGTGCTGAGCAATGGCCGACATTACTAAGAACAATACCAATACAGGTGCAATTGCCTTCAATGCACCTACAAATAAAGAGCCTAATATGACGAATGGCTTGGCTACCGTCGGAATGGCGACTGCCAAAATAATTCCGATTATTAAACCTATACATATTTGTTTTACTAGACTTAAATGATTCCACTTTTTCACAACACTAATCACAATTGTTCCCCCCTGCTGTTAAAATGCTAACTTTGCAATATACTATATTCCATTTTTTATTCATAACTATTATATCAATTAAAAATATTATAATAAATACGACAATATTCTACAATATCTTTATTTTTGGAATTTGCAGAAATATATCTTGACTTCAGGGGGATTTAACAAAAAACTAAGGTCAGTCACCCGGAAAATAAATATTTTCCTTCACTGGGGACTGACCCTACTTTTATTGTCCATCACAAGCTTAAAACATTTAAAATATGACTAGAATCATTTGAATTATAGGTAATTCACTAAATCGAGCTGCTTATTCCATCTTTACTATCCCTCTGAATATTTTTTAATTCTTTTTTATCTGCCTGAATTGTAAGTGAATGTTCCTTCGAAATATAAATATTTATTATTCCGAAAAGTACTGCTATTGCCGCTAACTTGATCCCCCAGAACATTACCTTTCCCGAAAAAATAGCAATCATTTCCCCACCTGAACCACCAATAATAACAGCTATTAAATACATTAAACCTACAATAAAACCTAAAAGAATAGTTAAAATAGAGACATAAGAATAAACCTTTTGAAGAATATTCAAGTTTTTTACCTCCTCATGTATTAAGTCTTTATACAAAACTCAAATTCTCTCTTTTCCTGAAAAATAAAATAGGATTTATTTCAAATAACAAAAAACTATAATCCAAGAATAGGCAGTATTCCCGTTAATAGTAGAATACTTAAAATGAGATGGAGAATGATCCAAATGATTGCCAATTTTGTTGTTTTATAAAAATCCGAATCAGCTATACCCATTGCTACAAATAAACCAAGAGCAAGTGGTGGTGTCATTCCTTCCATCGCACCAGTCATAGCTGGAAGTAAGGCAGCAAACAAAACAGGGTTTCCTCCGAGTGCACTAAAAGAAGCAATCATAGCTCCACCTAAAATAGCAACCTGGGCAGTACCAGGTAGAACCATTCCCAATAACGCAAAGAAAATCGGGAGGATAATAACAAAAGCAGTGACATTAAGACCTAATGACATGAACCATTGCTTGATTTGCTCCTCTGCACCAATGCCCACAAAAGCTTGTGAAGTCGCGTAAGCAAAATATATAGTAACGGCAATAGGCACTACCTTAGTTAAAGAACTTTTAACTATTTCTACCAATGCCCCAAATTTCACTTTCCTATCTGATAAAGATTTTCTTCCAGTCCAAATAGCATAGGCACCAGCAATTCCGGGAGTGAACATTAATACTGAACTAGAAAAGGATGCGCTTCCATTTTCGCCAATTCTAGCAATCAACCAATCTTTTGCTTGTGCATCGATAAATAGTGGGATGAAAATTAAAGCTGGAATAACAAGTGCTGACCAACCAAGTTTAAATGATTCCGACAATGAAGGGATTTCATTTGATGGTATTGGTCGTACCTTATATACCCTACAAAGTACAAAAAGCGTTAACCATCTTTGTAAGAAGAACCAGGCACCTATCGAATATGCAGCTAGCATCCATCCGCTTAACGATATGCTCCCTGGTACAGTATTTTCAAGAATTCCATAGCTCAAAAAGATAATTCCTGCGGGAGGAATAATATTACCTAACATACTAGATGACATTTCTGTAGTTGCTGCTAAATGTGCAGGAAATCCAGATCTTTTCATCATTGGAATTGTAAATACCCCTGTAGCTGCTACATTTCCTGGACCTGATCCTGAAAGTGCGGCCATAAAAGTACTTGCTAGTAAAGCAACATAACCTGCTCCCCCACGAACCCTTCCTACTATTGCCAGCATGATCTGGACAATTTTATTAACTACTTTTGTTGCATCGAATAAAACAGCAATAATCATAAAAGCGAAAATTGTGTAAAAAAGACTGCTTGTCGATGGATATAAAAGAAACTCTAAAAATTTATTCCACTGTCCTGAAAGAGTGATCATCAATAGAAACGATAAAGCCATAATTTCATACATCGGTCTCTTAAAATAGAGAAATAATACAGCTACAAAAACAATTAACAACAACAAAAAAATTATGGGCATAGGTATTCCAAGCATAATTTTCCTCCTTTTTCCGATTTGCACTTCTTTTCATAACCAGTTATACCAGTGGTTATATGAAATTCAATTTATTATATCAGACTTTTTTAAATTATGAAATAATTTTTCAGATAAATTTAATTTTTATATTTTTCGGCTTTTTTTAATAATAGATGTTATAATCTCTCATAAAATGGTACAGGATGTGAAAATATGTTAAAACGTAATAGTTCGGTGCCTCTCTATGAACAATTGGGGATTCTATTTAAAGAAAAGATATTATCTGGTGAATGGGCGAATGGAAAACAACTCCCTCCTGAAAGAGAGTTATGCGACTTATATGAAGTAAGCAGAATAACTGTAAGACAGGCTATTGATATGATCGAGAATGAAGGATTACTCCAACGAAAACACGGCATCGGAACCTTCGTTTCAATGGAAAATAAACTCGAACAACAACTAAATGAGATAAAAAGCTTCCAGAAAACACTTATACAAAAAGGAGTTATCGCTTCTACAAGAATTGTTACTTGTGGACATATGCTGTGCAGTGTGCAACTTGCCAAGGTATTGAATGTTGATTTAACAGATCAGATAACAAATATTAAACTGCTTGGTTATGGAGACAGTTATCCTATTGTTTTTTACGATAGTTTTTTCCCTATCCATATTGGTAAAGAGATGGAACGCGAAGCGAGTGAAGCTGAAAAGACTGGTCTTGCCTTCTCAACACTTGACTTGTATCGTAGTAAACTTCTCATAAAGCCTACTCATGTAGAACAGACATTTGAATCGATAACTTCCAACGTTCAACTTTCTGAATTGTTGAAAGTGCAAGAAGGCTGGCCTATCTTTAAAGTTACGTCCATTATGTATAACGAAAATACTCCCCTTGAATATCGTGAGGCATTTTACAGAGGAGATAAATATCGCTTCTTTATCAAAAGAAATTTCCCTGAATTATTATGAACAATTACACAAGCACCTTGTTTAGTCTCGAAACAAATTAGCTTTCAACTTGGAATTCAGAAGTTGACTTCCTTGATAAAAGCTTGACCTTAAGGGCTAAACCATGAAGCTAGAGTTAGAGAACTTTCTTAGTTAAGTTATAAAAAGAAAATAGTTTTACATTGCCCTTACCAAAAAATCAGTCCCGAAATAAATAAATTTCGTGACTTTTTTAATTTTCAGAATTGACATAACATAAAATTGGTAATATATTGTTATCAGTGGTTATAACAAGTGATGATTTGGAGGCGTTATTATGAAAAAAGAGCTTAGGATTGTAAGTCCAAACGGTCATCTTGGATTCGCACCGACAAAAGAAGAAAGTTTTTATCTTGCTGCTGCCACAAAGCCTGATTATTATTGTTGCGACTCTGGAAGTGATGATATTGGTGCTGCTGCACTTGGAGCCGATCGTTCAGTAAGTATGTATAAATGGCAGAAGCATGATCTTGAATTAATGCTCCTCGCTTCTCGAGAGCAAAATGTTCCAATGCTTGTTGGTTCAGCTGGCGATTGTGGTACAAACAGTCGTGTAGATTTATATGTCCAAATCATCAAAGACCTTGCTAGGGAGCATAATCTTCCTCCTTTCAAAATCGCTTACTTTTATTCAGAAGTGGATACTTCATATTTAAGCGACAAAGTGAATCATAACATTATACTTGAAGGCCTTGATGGTAGAGAGAATTTAACTAAAGAAGAGATTCAAAAAACTACTCGAGTTGTCGCAGTTGCTGGTATCCACCCTTTTATAAAAGCTTTGGAAATGGGAGCAGATGTCATTATTGGAGGACGATCAAGTGACTGTGCAATTTTTGCTGCACCTGCCATTTTTGAAGGTTTCCCTAAAGAACACGCATATTATCTTGGAAAAGTGCTAGAGTGTGCATCCTTCTGTGCAGAACCATACGGAGCAAAAGAAAGCGTCATCGGAATAATCACTCATCAAGATGTAAAAGTAACCGCTATGGCACCTCACCAACGTTGTACAATTGCAAGTGTTGCAGGACATGCAATGTATGAAAGAGCCAATCCCTATTTTGAATATTTTGCAGGTGGATTACTTGATATGACAAATTGTAAATACGAACAATTTGACGAAAGAACAACTAGGATAACCGGACAAAAATATGTCCCTATTGAAGGTGACATTAAAGTAAAACTTGAAGGTGCTGGGAAGGTTGGCGAAAAATATATCGGAATTGCGGGCGTTCGTGATCCTTATACCATCAAAAATATTGATAAAGTTATTCAGCTTTGCCAGGAACAAGTAGCAGAAGAGTTTCCTGACATTGAATACTATCTCAATTTCCGTATTTTTGGAAAAAATGGAGTAATGGGTGATATGGAGCCTGTAAAAGAAATAAAATCCCACGAACTAGGCATCGTAATTGAAGGTATTGCTGAAACAAAGGAACTGGCCGAAGCGATAACATTAATGGGAACTAGACAAATCTTTTATGCACGTCTACCAGAGGTTAAAGGTACAGCTGGAACTGCAGCCTTCATTGTAGATGAAGTGCTTCCATCAACCGCTTCATATTCATGGACGATAAACCACACTGTTCCAGTAAAAGATCCTATGGAATTATTTGAACTTCATATAGAAACAGTGAACGAAACAGTAAAATCATATGGAGGATTGTAATGGATACAAAAACATTAGCTGAACTCGCAAACACTATTCGAAGTAAAAATGCAGGTACAGATAAAATCACATTTGATATTATTTTTCGAGAAAAAAGTAACTATGAACTCGTCCGAAATAGCGGTGTCCTAACTAGAAAAAAAGTAGCTGAACTATTCATGATATCAGAGGATCGAATCAGTGACTTTGTTGAATTTGATCCTGCATACGCTATTAAATTTACAATGATCAGAAATGCACCTAGTGGGAGTCCAGGAGAAAGTGATATTTTTGGATGCCAGCAGTATCCACCATTACTAGATATCTTGGTACCTATACAATAAATAAGTATTAATGATCAAAAAACTTTCCATTTTATACAGCTAACATATATCTTGGATATTTCCCTGGTTTATGTTAGCTAATCTCAATTACAAACAGACCTCCCTATCATTTAGTATCTAATGAAATATTGTCTCTTTTATAACTTAAACACATGTGCAGGCTGCTTATACAGTGTCTCTAAAGAGAAATATTGAAGCAATTCTTTATGATGTAAAAATTGTATGACACTTCATTCTATATCAAGATTCATATAATAAAAAACAAATTTATAGGTTTGTATTATTACTGCTTGATCAATAAGTTTTTGATCTAGTTCAGTTTTCACATTTGAGGTCAGTCCCTTCAGTATTAAAAAGACTCTCATTTATATTACATATCTTATAAGAAAAAAACTGATTAACCATAGAAAAATAGCAGTTCGAGTTATTATATACATTACAAATTCAAAGGAAGTAAGTTTTCTTTCACGCTTCGTTTTTTTTAGCTGTCTACCTAACCTGATCTATATTTTTAAAACTAGATGCAATGTAAAATCTCATTCTATTTTTCTTGGAAATCTAACTTTCTTTGTTTTTTGAAAAAAAAAAGAATTTATCACATCCAACACGTTAATAATTTTCACAATCAACTAAAAGATTGGATGGAGCATTTTCAAGGTGTAGGAACTTATTATTTGGATAACTATCTCTATTGGTTTCGTGGCTTGAATTAGGGAAGGATTTAGCATTTGATAAACGAGTAGAGCAAATGCTTATTTCAGCGTAATTATATAACCGTTGAACTGTTTAGAAGAGCTTAAAATAAGAGAACAACTTTTAAAATGTATTTAATTTAACTCTTTAATGCAGAACTTAATTTGGTATTTATCGCTTCTTTACCATCAACATAAAAGACTAACACGTTTTTAATAGTAAAGGTTTTATAAGGCACTAATTTAGCATTTGCATTAGCTTTTTCAAATGCTTCCATTCCAGCTTTTCGGTCATCTACTGATTGAAATATATAAATAGATAATGTCGTGCCTTCTAAAGAATATGCTTTAGGTGAAACGCCATTTAACTCTTTAATAAAAACGTTATTCTCTGGTAAATCTACATCCTTTAACTCCAAGCCCTGTTCTTTTATGTAAGTTTCTATTTCTTCTAAAGTAATTGCAGGATTTAAATTGTTGCTTGTTTGTTGTCTTGTGTCTTGTTCTGCTTTTGGCTGAACGCAAGCACCAAGAACAGAAATAAGTAGTATAAAAAACATTAATTTTTTTAACAAAAAATCACATCCTTCTTTATTATTAGACGCATAAAATATTTTTAAGTTTCAATATTGCATCACATCAAAAAACAACAATCTTTTAGAAAACAGCCTTTATTTTTAATTAATGCCTTGAATAGCAAAGAAAAAAGTGAACAACGAAATGCACAAATAGAAGATACTCCACAATAAACTCTGAGTTCTTTTATATTCTCGTAATCCTATTGCAAGGAACATTGCACTCATGAGTATGAAACTCACTGATTGTAAGTTGAAGTTTTCCGTAACCAAACTGTAAATATTAATTAACAATACAGGGATTGCAAAAATTATTTGAAACAACATTAAAATATCAAACTTTTTTTCTTCCATTTTTATTTTTATACCTCTCACTAAAAATCTGTCACCTTCAAAAGGTACCCTATTTAAACATACCTAAGATTTTTTGTATCAATACATTTCTGGAGCATATCATTTTCACATTTCCATCTGTAAGTTTTGCCATTCTATTAGATTAATGGCGTTTCCATCAGAATCATAAATATCAAAATCTACATGTATATTCATGTTAGATGACCAATTATTTAATTCACCTACTTTAACCCCTCGTTTCTTCAAATTCTCATACAGCTCTAAGATATTTCTACAATTCAAATTGAATGTTGGATATTGTTGAATCTGAAAATTCTCTTTTGATTCTATTAATGTAAGTATTGGCGAATTTTCGCTTATTATATAATTAGCACCTCTGGCATGATCCCATTGTTCAACATCACGTAGCTTTAGGCCAAGTACATTAGAATAGAACGACATAGAAATTTCCAAGTCTGTTACCCTCAAAAACACTGCTCCTAGAAAGTTAATAATCATGTCAACACCACCAAAAAGATTATTTTAATTTCCTTTGCAATAGACCATAACAAACTCCACAGGAATGGAATATAAAAGCCATTAAGTACTCAGATATTCCAATATTTCAAAAATTGATTTTAATACGATGTTTTATCCATCAGGGTCTTGTATAAAAGTTTTTTAATTCCCATTTGCCTTGTTTACCCATAATTGGCTCCACTGAAATATTTCCACCAGTTCCCACTGACTTCTTCAATAAGAGAATCCAAATCATCCCAACTAACATAAATATTAGTTAATCACTACCAGCAAATACCGTTACATAACCATCTACATCTTTAACAGCGAATTCTTTCCATTGCTTATTTCCTATAGTCTCAATTATTGGTCCGTATGCAAAAATTGCACCTTTTGATTTATATTCCTCGTACAACTTCCCAACACCCTTAAAATTAGAATAGAAATATGAATCCCATCCAATATTTTTTCCATCCCGCTGGACATTGTCTGGTTTTGCGTTAGGTCTTACATCAACAGGATTCTTAGCTTGTTGAAGGATAAAGCTTAGGTTATTACCACGTTCTTCGTGTCCCCAATCATCTACATTAAATCCAAGGGTATTTTGATAATACATTTTTGATTTATTAAAATCTGAAACAAGTCTTACTTGAAGAAAGTTCTTAATATAGATGTCTTGTTTTACTTTTTCCATATATACCCTTCCATTTCGATATAAATTATTCTACAACTTTTCCATTTACCTTCTAAAAAAGTAGTACAGTATAAAAGATTGTTCGTATGCTAAACTGCCCTTCAAAAAGAAAAAAAAGCATCCTTTGTTAAAGGAATGCCATTCGAATTAAGAGTAGTAAACTGTTAACCTATGAGTTAAAAATTCCATAATATATTAGACTTTGATATTGATTTTCTTTCATCACATGATCGATTAATATCCCTTCTTGTTTCATGCCTAATTTTTGCATAACTCTTCCCGAAGCTGGATTGGATTCCAAGTAACGAGCAAATACTTTATGGTACTGTTTTTCTTCGAATGCAAATTGTAAGATGGCTAGCGCTGCCTCGGTAGCATATCCATTACCCCAAAATTCTTCACCAATCCAATAAGCTATCTCACCATTATTAAACTTTTGGTTGTTAGTTAGCGCTATAGCTCCATATAACTCTCCACTTTCCTTATCTGTTATAGCAAATTCATATGATTTATTTGCATTATAATTATCTAGATGATGTTCAATCCACGTTAAAGCATCCTCAATAGAGTATGGATAAGGTATGTACAATGTATTTTTATAAATATTATAATTATTACAAAGTTTAGTAACAGTTTCTGCATCAGAATTTTGAAACAGTCTTAATACTAGTCTTTTAGTGGTAATTGTTTTATTTTGGTTATCATATTTCATAAGAGATCCTCCAAATTATTGATAAATTCTATAAAAAACATTAATTATCCAAAACTTTACAATCTTTATTAACTTTAGCAACTCCTTCTCATCATAATTACACTCCTCCATTTGCATTGTGATCAAATAAAATAAAAAGCCTATCATCTCTACAGAGACGATAGGCTAAACCTAACGTGGTACCACTCTAATTAGTTTGCAAAGTAAATATGACAAACCTTCTCATCAACATTATAACGGATTTTACCCGTATAGACCTACATATCAGTCTAACCACTCATAGGCGACTTGGGGAACTTTGTTGACTACCTTTCAGCAAACGGCAGCTCTCTGCACAACATACATTCCTTAATATTCCCAATCTTTGTGTTGTTTATAAAATTTTATAAATTATAACAACCATCTTTGATTTAGTCAATTAAATTATTAACTAATCTGTCCCTTAAAAAAAAGCGTTCCTGCTTATTATTGAAACTCCTCAGTTAATGCACTAAATTTTTATTATGCTGTTTCCTCACAAATCATTAATAAATTACCATCAGGGTCTTTAAACACAAAATAAAAATTATCCTGAATGTCTGTTACTAGTTCAACATCATTTACTTTCATAAATTCATATGAGGCATGAATATCATTCGTTACAAATTGAATTGATGGAACTTGATAAGTTGAAATATTACCATTTTCGTTTCTCCATTTTGGCATGGTATCTAAAACTAATCCAGCTGTACCTTCCATTGGTGCAGTGTATAGATGTCCAAAGAATATTTCTCCGCCTTCCAAACCAAGTATTTTACTGTACCATTCTTTTGCTTTCTCAAGATTACGGACCGGAACAAACACACCGCCAATTCGGTTTTTAATCGGTGTTTTCACTTAAACTCATCCCCTAAATATTATTTAATTTAATAATTCAATATTCAGATACTAATTACCTCTTACTTTATTAAATTGTTTGACAGATCACCATTTTTTATAAACCTGCCTGCTCCTTTAGTGAAATAAGAAAAAAAACTGTAATTATAATTGATCTACAGCCCCTATACTTGTTCGTTAAACTAGATAATAATTATTTTATTTTTAGAATATAAGCAAAAGAAGTATGATTTATTGCCGAATTTCTCGCATTGAACCTAGTACGATATTGTATACATCGGAGTCTTTTATACAGGTATTTTTAAACTCCCATCCACCGTGTGTACCTGTAAAAGGCTCCACCTCAATTTTTCCACCATTTCCACGGATTTCTTCAACCAAAGTGTCCAAGTCATCCCAGCTAACGTGAATATATGTGTCCCATCCGAATTCAGGACCTTCCCAATCGGTAGGATAATCTGAACGCTTTTTTGATGCTGCGTTTGGTCGCACATCATCTGGAGCGCTCGGCTGCTGAAGAATTATGGTCATCCCGTCTCGTTCTGCGTGCCCCCAGTCATCAACTATACATCCAAGAACATCACGGTAGTATTCCTGCGATTTTTTTAAATCTGAAACTAAACGCACTTGAATCGTTTTACCTAATTTCCCCTTCTTTTGTTATTTTACTTCCATCTTTTCTCACTCCCATTAAAGAAATTCCAATTGTTGACACAATCTCCAAACTTGGATTATTGATATATTCTATATGTTTGTAATAAATTCCTTCTTCAACAAACCTCCCTTTCAGGTGAAGGTCTTTGACAACATTTTTTCAGTTAAACACTGAATGTTCCTGTTCAGCCTTCGATAAAATCTTTTAATGAAGAAACAGCCCAGGTTTAACTCTCATCTTCGTGTTTCTAAACATATATCTTCTCTTTGTATTGTAAGGTTTGAAAAAGAATAGACAAATAAATAAGGTGATTATGTTTCATTTGTTCCATCATACATAATCACTCCGTTAGATTGCGCTCACAATAATATTTTTACCTATTACTTCCTATATCTATTTCTTGAATAGAATAACTTCATTCATATTAAAAAGCTTTGTTCTTGTAGATACGAATAGATAACATCCATGATAATCCATAGAAACTAACTGCTATGACAGCAAGAATCCCGTATAATTGCAGTTCCGAAATTCCCTTCAAAAAAACGAAGAAATCATTATCATATTTGTTTAGTATATAAGGAATATTTCGCATCAAAAACATAATTCCAGTAGATAAAAGTATAGAAACGAATAAAAGATATTGTGCTTTAAACTTATAAAAAAACGGTAAGTAAAATGCAGCAACCATCATCACAACTCCGAAAGTTATTACGAGATTTTTCAAAGAAAACTGGAATTTCATGCTATCCACAATGAAATAATTTCCAACTAAACAAAATGGAGTTACAGCTATTGTAATAAGCAAAGTTTCTATATATTTCGAACTCACAATTTCCTTTCTTGTATAAGGCAATACCCATCCTAAAACGTTTAATTTATTAAGTTTTATTCCACTAACTCCTTACTAGAAAACTATATTTGTTCTTCAACTCTTCTGCCTGTTAGTACAGTTTTACCTAATTTATTAATCTAATCAATCAATGTCCCTTTAAATTTCTCTGGCTTTTTTACATAGCCTTCGATGATATATCCACATTTACAACAAATAATGTATCCAACATCTGAACCTAAACTCATTTTATTACTGGGGTACATTACTCCATATCCACTATGCTTTCCTTTCCCCAATTCTATCCCACCACATTTTGGACATTCTGTTATTTTCGTAGAATATTTCATTTGAAAACCTCCCCAAAAATATAAATAAGCTCTGATTCAAGCTGCTCCCGAATCTTCAGCGAAAGAATAGTACTTCTTTTGATATTCTTAATTTATTTACGAATGGACTGTAAATTTGTTTCACTTTATTTCAACTATTCTGCCACTTTCGTATTATAAGGTCAGCCAGAAAATATTTCTGGTTGACCATTTTTTATATGGTTTTATTATAACAGTAGCCAGGGTAGAACGTATCTGCCCGT
>NZ_JBNNWS010000021.1:0-62857 GCF_050281185.1 Heyndrickxia sp. NPDC080065
TGTAATATAAATTGAAACGCCGTATACGCGAACCGTACGTACGGTGTTGTGAGAGGGGCGAAAATAAATTACTTTATTTTCCCTCTACTCGATTGTCCAGCTCCAGCGCTTCGAGGGGGGCTTCCGCTTTTAATATTTTATGAATATCCCTATTTTTATGAGAGATGATAAAGATAAAAAAAGGGGATATTTTATGCGTCAGTTTATGCTGTTATTATTCTTCGATTTATTATTCTGTCCTCAAATTAGTTTAGCCGCAAAGTGGGATATTCCGCCTTTACCCAAGCCCTCGCCTAACGAAGAAGTAGTGATGATTTTTGCTACAAATGGCCCACCAAAAAAATCCGAAATAGATAATCATATTGGAAGTTATCAATCAATCAAGCTAAGGTCTCTTTTTACAGAATCTTTCGAGGGGTTTTCTGTGAGTGGCAGGAGAAGCGAGCTTACTGAATTATCACGTATGTACCACAAAACTTCAGCAATGTATGAAAACAACGAATATAGTGTCGATGATGACGATGGTGCTATTTTGTCACTAATAGGTGCAGAAAAGGCAAGGGATTATTATGATTCAAAAGGAAACCATTTAACAGGAAAAGGAATAAAGATAGGAATTATCGACACTGGTATTGATTACGAACATCCCGATTTAAGAACAAATTATAGTGGGGGATATGATCTTATAGATGATGATAAGAATCCAATGGAGACGCTGATTCATCAAGGAAAACCAACAATACACGGAACTCATGTTGCGGGTGTGATTGCTGCTAACGGTCAGATGCAAGGAGTTGCCTCAGAAGCTAGGATATATGCGTACAGAGCGTTAGGTCCGGGGGGGAAGGGGACTACAGAGCAAATATTGTCTGCTATTGAAAAAACTATAAAAGATAAGATGGATATTATCAACCTTTCTTTAGGGTCAGATGTTAATGGACCAGACTTACCTATTAGTAAGGCGTTAAATAAAGTTGTAGAAAAAGGGATCGTAGCAGTTACTTCGAATGGTAATTCAGGCCCAAAACTATGGACAGTTGGTACGCCTGGAACATCATCTAAAGCAATATCTGTAGGGGCTTCCACACCATTAATAAAAACTCCTTACTTATCCGCTGTCCCGATAAACCGGCCAATTAAGCTAATCCCGCTAGTGGGTAGTGTAAAGTGGAATCTTGGGCAATCCTACCCAATTGAATATATTGGACTCGGAAAGAAAAATGAGTCGAAAAACCTAAATGGAAAAATTGCTCTTATAAAACGTGGTGAAATTGAGTTTTCCAAGAAAGTAAAAAATGCAGAAGCAGCAGGTGCAGTTGGGGTGATTATTTTCAATAATACAAAAGGACAATTCATTGGAAAAATGGAAGAAAACACGAATATACCTGCAATGTCAATTTCTAAAATGGACGGGGAGAAGTTATTGCAGGAATGGAAAAAGAGTCCCTTTCTTACTTCTACAATCTATAAACGGGAAAAAGATCTATTAGCTGACTTCAGCTCTAGAGGTCCAGTTACATTTAATTGGTCGATAAAACCGGACATTACAGCTCCTGGTGTGGCAATTAAAAGTACAATTCCTAACAGGAGATACGTAGAGCTTCAAGGAACAAGTATGGCATCACCTTATATTGCAGGTGCGGCAGCATTGATTAAACAAGCTCATCCAAAATGGAGTCCGAATGAAATAAAAGCAGCAATGATGAATACAGCGACACCGCTTTACAATGAAAAAGGAGAGCGTTATAAAGTATATGAACAGGGGGCGGGAAGAATCAATATAGATAAAGCTATAAAGACGGAAACGTTAGTATTACCCGGCAGTTTATCATTTGGAATATTATCGGAAAAGTATGATGAAAATAAAAAAGATGTAATGATAAAAAATATTAGTAATCAAACGAAGCATTATTATTTTCAAACTCCACGATATAATCCTTATATTGATTGGCAGCTGCCTCTGCCTTTTGCTTTAAAGCCAGGACAGAAAAGAACTATAACTATAAAAGCACTTATAAAAAGAGAGTTTCAAAACAATAAAGAAATGGTGGAAGGAAATTTCATATTAACAGAAAGAAACCAAAATATTAAAATACCTTATCTATTTATTAAAGAAGAACCAAGCTACCCTAGGATTATGGGATTCACTATTGCTCCAGGGGATTCACCGGAAAAAATCCGCTATGAAGTGTATTTGCCTATGGGAGCAGAGGAGTTTGGAATTGCGCTATTTGATTCAACATCATTACAATTCATAGGGTATTTAGAAAAAAGAAGCAATTTAGGACCAGGCATTAAAGAAAACCAAATAGAGTTAATGAATCTAGGGCATATTAATCAAGTGGTAGCTGTAGCATTTGCCATCAAAAATGGGCAGGAGGATAGGCAAACACAAACAATAAAATTTTCTGCTAAATAATTTGCTATTGGATTGTTAAATATTTGACGAAACAATATTCTTCTTTTGTAAAAATAGTGTATTTATGGAAAAAATAAATATAGAAATACTAGAACAAAAAACTATAAAATAAAATATGTGGTTTAAAGGGAATAGTTTACTAAATTTTGAAATGCAAACTATTTGTAAAATTTGATGATTTTGTGACAATTTATATGAGAATGATTGAGACAGTAACGTTTTTCACAGAAACAGATTGACATTGATAATACCCTATTGTATGCTAACAGAGGGTGTTAAATGATAGGGTTTTCAGGTGTTTTTTTACATGAAAAATCTGCTTGTTCAACTAACCTAACAAGAATTGCTTAATAGGAATTTGATAGTAGCAAATACTGGTTCTATTACCATATAGGATACCGTTTTGCAGATTCTTTTTAAAATAATTCTTGATAGTTGAGTAGATCCTCATTTTAATACTGAACCACTATTTATTTCATCGGACTACTCCCTGACCATAATGCTAGCATGTTGGTCATGCTTCATAAAAGTCCGACATTTCTTTTCAGGAGAGATTAGAAAGACATGCCGGAACTCCAACTAATGTTTAATAGGCATCGCAAGTACATGCTGTATCTTTTATCCCTTTATGTTTTAGGTTGGGGATTTACCCAATATCAATCTGTCTTTTTAGGCTTAATTCTTGGTACAACAATCAGCCTATATAATCATTGGCTTATGGTAAGGAGAACGAAACGCTTCGGTGAAGCAATTGAGACTGGAGGAAAGTTTCGATCTTTTGGGACTGTGACGAGAATGGTCGCAGCGGTTCTTGCTGTTATGATTGCCACAAAGTATCCAGATTACTTTAATTTTTTATGTGTTATTTTGGGAATAGTGACTTCTTATGTCGTCATTATGATAGATTTTATTATTCATCACATTATACAATCACATAAATAAGCAGGAAGAGAGGTGAAATTGATTGGAACACGAAGCGCCTTTATGGGAATTTATGGGGCTTACCTTTAATTTAGCCAACGTTTTGATGATTACAGTTGCGTCAGTAATTGTTTTTCTTATTGCGTTAATTTCCACTAGAAAATTAGCAATGAAACCTACAGGTATGCAGAACTTTTTTGAGTGGATTATGGATTTTGTTAAAGGGATTATTAAGAGTAACATGGATTGGAAAACAGGTGGTGCCTTTCATGTATTAGGTATAACTGTTATTATGTATATTTTTGTTTCCAACATGTTAGGACTTCCATTTTCAGTACAAATAAATGGAAAATTGTGGTGGAAATCTCCGACTGCCGACCCTGCAATTGCTTTAACACTCGCAGTTATGATTGTGGGCTTAACTCATTTCTATGGTGTTAGACAAAAGGGATTTGGTGGATATTTGAAAGGCTTTAAAGAGCCATTTGCATTTATGGTTCCTTTCAAAATTATTGAGGAATTTTCAAACACATTAACATTAGGTCTCCGTCTATACGGAAATATCTATGCTGGGGAAATTTTATTATCTCTTCTAGCTGGTGGACTTGCAATGTCAGGTCCCGGAGGATTGATTGGAGCTATCATTCCAACATTAGCATGGCAAGGATTCTCAGTCTTTGTCGGTTCAATCCAAGCATTTATTTTTACTATGTTAACGATGGTTTATATGGCCCATAAAGTGAGTCATGACCATTAATATATTTATCGTCCAAATTTGGACAAAGCTTATTTTTACAAAATAAATTTTTTTATACATTTAAAGGAGGAACTTTATAATGAGTTTGGGTGTAATCGCAGCAGCTATTGCTATCGGTTTAGGTGCACTTGGTGCAGGTATTGGTAACGGTCTTATTGTATCTCGTACAGTTGAGGGTATTGCTCGTCAACCAGAAGCACGTGGTATGCTTCAAACAACTATGTTCATCGGGGTTGCGTTAGTTGAGGCCCTTCCGATTATCGCAGCGGTAATCGCGTTCATGGTTGTTAATAAATAGTTTTAACATTTCCAAATGGCGAAGATCATTCGATAGAACCTTCGCCATTGCTTTATGTTAGGAAAAAGAAAGACGTTCTACTTTACTTAGGGTAACAAGTATAGCAGAAATACTAGAAAAAATACGAATGATATGCATCTTTCTATAGAAAGCTTATCGATTTAACATTGATAGGAATTAACTCTTTGAAAGGAGTGAATAACGGTGTCAACAAGTAGTTTTGTACTTGGAGCAGCTGATCATCCGTTTCTTAACACGGGAGATATTCTTTTCCAGCTGGTCATGTTTATTATACTGTTAGTCTTACTTAAGATATTTGCTTGGGGTCCATTAATGGGCATCATGAAGCAACGTGAAGAACATGTTGCAAATGAAATTGAAACAGCAGAAAAAAGCCGTGCTGAAGCAAGTAAATTACTAGAAGAACAGCGTGAATTACTTAAAGAGGCTCGCCTAGAAGCACAAGGTTTGATTGAAAATGCGAAAAAGCAAGGCGACCTTCAACGCGAAGAAATTATTACTACTGCCCGTGCAGAAGCAAATCGCTTAAAAGATGGTGCAAAAATCGAAATCGAGCAGCAAAAAGAACAAGCAGTTGCTGCTTTACGTGAGCAAGTTGCATCTTTATCGGTTCTTATTGCATCTAAAGTGATTGAAAAAGAGTTAAGCATAGATGATCAAGAAAAGCTTATTAACGATTATATTCAAGAGGCAGGAGAAAAGCGATGAGTAACAATGCAGTTGCAAAACGTTATGCTACAGCGCTTTTTGAGCTAGCGAAAGAGCAAAATCAATTGGAACAAGTCGAAGGTGAGCTTCGTGTCATTAAGAAAGCAATAAAAGATAATCCAGAATTAATAAATCTTTTAAAGTCACCAAGATTCTCAAAAGAGAAGAAGAAAGAGATTTTAAAAGATATATTTTCTTCTACTTCAATACTAGTTTCAAATACACTTTTGTTATTAACAGATGTTCATCGTGTAAATGAAATTGAAAATATTGCAGATGAATTTATTGAACTTGCAAATAATGCTCGTGGGATTGCAGAAGCTAAAGTTTATTCTATTAGACCGCTAACAGCAAGCGAAAGTGCATCTATTTCATCTGTTTTTGCACAAAAAGTGGGTAAAATCTCATTAAATATTGAAAATATCATTGATACGGATCTTCTCGGAGGAGTAAAGGTTCGCATTGGTAATAAAATATTTGACGGTAGTTTACGTGGTAAGCTAGAACGTCTTGAACGTAATTTAGTTGTTTAAATTTATTCTTGAGGGGTGAAATTCATGAGCATTAAAGCTGAAGAAATCAGTGCGCTGATAAAAAAGCAAATTGAAAACTATCAGTCTGAAATGAAGGTTAGCGATGTTGGTACTGTTATTTCAATCGGTGACGGTATTGCTCGTGCTCATGGTCTCGACAATGCAATGTCTGGTGAGCTTGTAGAGTTTTCGAACGGAGTTATGGGTCTTGCTCAAAACTTGGAAGAAAACAATGTAGGTATCATTATTTTAGGACCATATACTGATATACGTGAAGGTGACGAAGTTCGTCGTACAGGTAGAATCATGGAAGTACCTGTCGGTGAAGAATTAATTGGACGTGTTGTCAATTCATTAGGTCAACCTGTGGATGGACTTGGACCAATTAACACTTCAAAAACTCGTCCAATTGAAAAGAAAGCTCCTGGTGTAATGGCTCGTAAATCTGTACATGAACCATTACAAACAGGTATTAAAGCGATTGACGCACTAGTTCCAATCGGACGTGGTCAACGTGAATTAATTATCGGTGACCGTCAAACAGGTAAAACAACAGTTGCAATCGATGCGATTATCAATCAACAAGATCAAGATATGATTTGTATCTATGTTGCTATCGGTCAGAAGGAATCTACAGTTAGAAGTACAGTAGAAACACTTCGTAAACATGGAGCATTAGATTATACAATTGTTGTAACAGCTTCTGCATCACAACCATCTCCATTATTATACTTAGCACCATATACTGGGGTAACAATGGCAGAGGAATTCATGTACAACGGCAAGCATGTTTTAATTATTTATGATGATCTTTCTAAACAAGCTGCTGCTTACCGTGAGCTTTCCTTGCTATTACGTCGTCCTCCAGGTCGTGAAGCATATCCAGGGGATGTATTCTACTTGCATTCACGCTTACTAGAACGTGCGGCTAAGCTAAATGATGAATTAGGTGGAGGATCAATCACAGCTCTTCCTTTCGTTGAAACACAAGCAGGTGATATTTCTGCTTACATTCCGACAAACGTAATTTCGATTACAGATGGTCAGATTTTCTTACAATCAGACTTATTCTTCTCTGGTGTACGTCCAGCGATTAATGCGGGTCTTTCCGTATCACGTGTAGGTGGATCAGCACAAATTAAGGCGATGAAAAACGTTTCAGGTACATTACGTCTAGACCTTGCTTCATTCCGTGAGCTTGAATCTTTTGCTCAATTCGGTTCTGATCTAGATCAAGCTACACAAGCGAAATTGGCTCGTGGTCAACGTACGGTTGAAGTATTGAAACAAGACTTGAATAAACCGATTAAGGTTGAAAAGCAAGTAACGATTCTTTATGCCTTAACAAAAGGCTTCCTAGATGATATTCCTGTTCAAGACATCGTTCGTTTTGAATTAGAAATGTACACTTGGTTAGATGCTAATCGTGCAGAATTATTAGGTCAAATTCGTACAACAGGTAAACTGCCTGCTGATGAAGATATGGCTTCAGCGATCAATGAATTTAAGAAAACATTTTCTAAATCTGAATAATACTGTTTGAAAATAGATGTGGACTAATATGCCTTCACTTAAATTTAGGTTATATCCTTGGTTGTGAAGGCCTACTTTAAAACAAGGGTGGTGAGATTAAGTGGCATCCTTACGTGATTTAAAATCTCGTATTACTTCGACGAAAAAAACAAGTCAAATAACAAAAGCTATGCAAATGGTTTCTGCCTCTGCCTTAAATAGGGCTGAAATGAATGCAAAATCCTTTGTACCATATATGGAAAAAATTCAAGAAGTAGTTGCTAGTATTGCTTTAGGAAGCAAAGATGCAAGTCACCCAATGCTTGTTTCGCGACCTGTGAAAAAAACTTGTTATTTGGTGATCACATCTGATCGTGGTTTAGCAGGTGCTTATAACAGCAGTGTTCTAAAAGCTGTGCATACTAGAATTCTTGAAAAGCATCGTTCCAATGATGAATTTGTTATTGTAGCGATTGGACGTGTAGGTGCGGATTATTTCAGAAAACGTGATATGAATGTAGTATTAGATGTGATCGGTCTTCCTGATCATCCATCATTTGCTGATATTGTAAAAATTACAAATAAAACAGTAAGCATGTTTGCTGACGGTACGTATGATGAGCTTTACATGTATTACAACCATTTTGTAAATGCAATCAGTCAAGAAGTTACAGAGAAAAAACTGTTGCCACTTACTGATATTACTTCCTCTAATAAGTTGATTTCGTATGAATTTGAACCTTCTGCTGAAGAAATATTAGAAACTCTACTTCCTCAGTATGCTGAAAGTCTTATCTTCGGAGCTTTATTAGACGGAAAAGCAAGTGAGCATGCAGCCAGAATGACTGCGATGAAAAATGCAACAGACAATGCAAAAGAATTGATTGATACGTTAACACTTTCTTATAACCGTGCACGCCAAGCGGCCATCACTCAAGAAATCACTGAGATTGTTGGCGGAGCGGCTGCACTTGAATAGACTGAAAAAATTGTTTGATTAAAAGAGACTTTGGAATAGTTTCTATTCTTAAAGCTTTCTCTAATGCAAGATAGGAGGGAAAATGATGAACACTGGACGCGTTCTTCAAGTAATGGGTCCGGTTGTTGACGTAAAGTTTGATAACGGTCAACTTCCAGATATTTATAATGCGATTAAAATTCAATATAAAGCCCAAACTGCAACTGAAGTTGATATTGAATTAACTTTAGAAGTTGCACTTCACTTAGGTGATGACTCTGTTCGTACAATTGCTATGGATTCAACAGACGGTGTCCAACGTGGTATGGATGTTATCGACAGTGGTGCACCAATTTCTGTTCCTGTAGGTGACGTTACACTTGGTCGTGTTTTCAACGTATTAGGTGAAACGATTGACTTAAATGGTGATGTTCCTGCAGATGCTCGCCGTGATCCAATTCATCGATCAGCACCAAGCTTTGATCAACTTTCAACTGAAGTTGAAATTCTTGAAACAGGTATTAAAGTAGTTGACTTACTTGCTCCTTATATTAAAGGTGGTAAGATTGGTCTATTTGGTGGTGCCGGTGTTGGTAAAACGGTATTAATCCAAGAACTTATTAATAATATCGCACAAGAACATGGTGGTATTTCTGTATTTGCTGGTGTAGGTGAACGTACTCGTGAAGGAAATGACCTATACTGGGAAATGACTGATTCAGGAGTTATTAAGAAAACAGCAATGGTTTTTGGTCAAATGAATGAGCCACCAGGTGCACGTATGCGTGTTGCATTAACAGGCTTAACAATGGCTGAATATTTCCGTGATGTTCAAGGCCAAGACGTGCTTCTTTTCATTGATAATATTTTCCGTTTCACACAAGCAGGTTCAGAGGTTTCTGCCCTTTTAGGACGTATGCCATCTGCTGTTGGTTACCAACCAACACTTGCAACTGAAATGGGTCTATTACAAGAACGTATTACATCTACAAATGTAGGTTCTGTTACATCTATCCAAGCAATCTACGTTCCTGCCGATGATTATACCGATCCGGCTCCAGCAACTACGTTTGCTCACTTAGATGCAACAACAAACTTAGAGCGTAAACTATCAGAAATGGGTATTTATCCTGCGGTTGATCCACTTGCTTCAACATCTCGTGCACTTTCACCTGAGATAGTTGGTGAAGAGCATTACAATGTTGCTCGTCAAGTTCAACAAACATTACAACGTTATAGAGAATTACAAGATATTATTGCTATTTTAGGTATGGATGAGCTAAGTGATGAAGACAAACTTATTGTTGCTCGTGCTCGTCGTATCCAGTTCTTCTTATCCCAAAACTTCCACGTAGCGGAACAGTTTACAGGTCAAAAAGGTTCTTATGTACCTGTAAAAGAAACAGTTAAAGGATTTAAAGAAGTACTTGAAGGTAAATATGACCATCTTCCAGAAGATGCTTTCCGTCTTGTTGGTTCAATTGAAGATGTTATCAAGCAAGCTAAAGAGATGGGCGTAGAGGTATAATAAGGGACCAGGAGGATCAAAAATGAAGACATTAAAAGTCAGTATTGTCACTCCAGACGGCCCAGTGTATGAATCGAATGTTGAAATGGTAAGTACAAAAGCCCAAAGTGGTGAATTGGGTATTTTGCCGGGACATATTCCAATGGTTGCTCCACTTCAAATAGGTGCTGTGCGACTAAAAAACGGCAATAACACTGAGCTTGTAGCAGTGAGCGGTGGTTTTCTTGAAGTTCGTTCGGAGCAAGTAACTATTTTAGCACAATCAGCTGAAAAGGAAGAAAGCATTGATATAGAGCGTGCAAAAGAAGCAAAGATTCGTGCTGAAGAACGTATTCAATCGAATCAAGCTGAAATTGATCATGCACGAGCAGAGCTGGCACTAAGACGTGCAATCAATCGTATAAATGTATATGAACACCGCTTCTAAAATCCAAAACACCTTCTGATTAGAAGTCAGAAGGTGTTTTTTCTAAGATAAGAATGTAAAAGCTTATTTTAGTAATCAAGGTCAGATTGGAAAAAAGCTTAATAATATCGGTAACTCGCCGACTTACTCCAGTTTTACCTCGGAAAAACGCGGAGAGTTTTTCTTAAGAAAGGGGTATAACCATGACCTCAGGTTTTGGTCAACAAGCATTGACAAGTATAATTTCTCATTTATTTTTTATATGTTTAACCTTTTGGGCACTGGGTGCACTTAATTTTGAAAAATTGCTTAAACCTAATCGTGTATTACAAGCAAGATTATTATATATAATTTTAACCATTGCCATTGGATCGATAATTAGTAACTTCTTCTTAGATTATCTTCTTTGGTCGAGGCAGCTTCCTCTTATATTTCAATTCGTCATAAATTTGTAATAATTAATCCATCTACCCTGTTTTCAATTGAATAAATATTGATTATGATTTGAGTTATTGGGGATCTTTCCTTATACTTGATTGTATTATGTAAATGCTGTTACTTTTTTTAATTTAAAACGTCTAATATAAGGAAAGATAATTACATATGCTGATTATCGATTTGTCAAAAGATGACGACTTTTCCCAAGTATGTACTCTTCTCTACTGGTAAAGACTTTTACTAAGGAGAGGGGAAATTTATATGTGGAAAAATACATTAGTTTTAGTAATAATTGCTATTGTTATTAGTTTGTCATATGGAATTGTTGGGAAAAAGAGTGTATCAGCAAAAGTAAGCTCAGATTTAGAATTATTGGCGGATGAAATTAATCGTCAAAGTGGTAAAATTACTGAATGGTCTCTATATACAAGAGAAGCCATAGATGTTTCTTCAAAAACTGAATGGATTAATCAGGTAGAATCATTTAAGCAGCAATTTCCAAATATGAAGTGGAATGAATTTACAAAGGGAAATCAATTGACTTTAGAGGGTTATTTTAAAGAAAAAAGATATGTCGAAACAATAAAATTTTTGTCGACCCCTACAAAAAAAAATTATCCATCGTATTTAATATATGAGATAAAAGGAACTCATTGGAATAAAAAAATTGCTGTCGACATAAATGAAAAAATTGGTAGCAAATTGGATGCGCTTTACATCCATAAACCTGTGATTTTCTCTTGTATCAAAGGCGAATTCAGTGATAAAATTGATAAGGTTTTGTTGTCAGAAATGAATCATTTATTGACAAGCTTAAATGCTCACGAAAAAGAGGCGTTGAAAGAAAAAGATTTCTATTCTATATCTGCATACTCAAAGAAATTATTACAATCAATTCCTACGAAAGATAATCAAATGAATTTGCAAATTGGTTTAAGAAAAACTGGATTGGGCGCTAATACGAGCTTCGTTATTGGCACACCTATCATAACGATTGAATATTAATATAGAGAAAATGGACGCGGAGGGGAATACTTTTGGAAAAAATCATCGTCCGCGGCGGAAAAAGGCTAAACGGTACGGTTCAAGTTGAAGGTGCAAAAAATGCTGTACTGCCTGTTATCGCTGCATCATTGTTAGCTAGTGAAGGAAGAAGTATCATTCGTGATGTACCAAAACTCTCCGATGTATATACAATTAGTGAAGTGTTACGATATTTAAATGCTGATGTAACGTTTCAAGATAATATAATTTCTGTAGATGCATCAAGAGAGTTATTAATTGAAGCTCCATTTGAATATGTACGTAAAATGCGTGCATCTGTTCTTGTTATGGGACCACTTTTAGCAAGATTAGGAAGAGCACGTGTTGCATTGCCTGGCGGGTGTGCAATTGGATCAAGACCAATTGATTTACACCTTAAAGGATTTGAGGCCATGGGAGCGAAAGTAACGGTAGGAAATGGATTTATTGAAGCTGAGACAGAAGGCCGTTTACGGGGTGCAAAGATTTATTTAGATTTCCCAAGTGTTGGTGCAACGCAAAATATTATGATGGCTGCAGCATTGGCTGAAGGTACATCAACGATTGAAAACTGTGCAAAAGAACCAGAAATTGTTGATTTAGCAAATTATTTAAATAAAATGGGTGCCGTTGTAAAGGGAGCAGGAACGGGTACGATTCGTATTGAAGGTGTTGAACGTTTATATGCAGCTGATCATACAATCATTCCTGACCGAATAGAAGCAGGTTCATTTATGATTGCTTCTGCTATTACTGGTGGAAATGTACTTGTTAAAGGCGCTGTTCCTGAACATTTGACATCTCTTATTGCCAAGCTTGAAGAAATGGGTGTCATTATTATTGAAGAGGAACAAGGACTTCGTGTAATTGGCCCTGATAAGCTTAAGGCAGTAGATATTAAAACTATGCCTCATCCTGGTTTCCCAACTGATATGCAATCACAAATGATGTCTTTATTAGTAGTTGCTGAGGGCACGGGAATGATTACGGAAACCGTTTTTGAGAACAGATTCATGCATGTGGAAGAATTCCGCCGAATGAATTCAGACATAAAAATAGAAGGCCGATCAGTAATTATCAGTGGACCTTGTCAACTTCAGGGAGCAGAGGTAGCAGCTACCGATCTTCGTGCAGCAGCCGCGTTAATTATTGCTGGATTAAAAGCAGAAGGTTATACGAGGGTTACTGAATTAAAACATCTAGATCGGGGTTATTTGAATTTCCATCAGAAACTTGCGGCCCTTGGTGCGGATATAGAGCGTGTGAATGATGAAGTAGAAGCTTCAAAAGATTCCAAACAGATCCTTTCAGAACAAGTATAATCAATTAAGAAAAACCCAAAATTTTTGGGTTTTTTTATTTTGGGCATAATAAAGAAACAAGTGATATTATTACTAATAATATTTTTTGATATTAAAATTTATTGAAACCTTTTCGTGTTGTTAATCGATATACATATAAGAGGAGTGAAATAAATGAAAAAAGGCAGCATTATATTAATAAGTATAGTAGTTGTATTAGCTATTCTAATTTTTGGAACAGTTTCAAGCTATAATAGCTTTGTTTCCGCAGAGGAAAATGTAAATCAGCAGTATTCAAATATTGATACCCAGCTGCAAAGACGCATAGATTTGATACCAAACTTAGTGAACACTGTTAAAGGATATGCAGCGCATGAAAAAGGAGTCATTAAGGATGTATCTGATGCTCGCGCAAAGCTAGCAGGTGCTAAGACTCCGGTTGATCAAGCATCCGCTAATGATCAACTTTCGGGGGCATTGAGCCGGCTGCTAGTAGTTGTAGAGAAATATCCTGATTTGAAGGCGAATCAAAATTTCCAACAATTAATGGATGAACTTGCGGGTACAGAAAATCGAATTGCGGTGGCAAGAAAAGATTACAATGATTCAGTAGCAGACTATAATAAGAAGGTAAAGCGATTCCCAGGGGCTATGATAGCTAACGTATTTGGGTTTAATCAAAAAGAATACTTTAAAGCTCAAAGTGGGGCTGAAGAGGCTCCAAAAGTCGATTTTGAGGGGCAAGGAAAATGATGAAAAAAACTCTTCTCGGCATTGCAGTTATTGTTTTCATGGCAATAAGCATGTTGGGAAGTAAAGTGAACGCAGAGATACCTACTCCAAAAGGTGATATTTATGTTCAAGATTTTTCTAAAGTCTTATCAGTCGATGAAAAAAATGAGTTAATAACTCTAGGAAGACAGCTCGAAGATCAAACTAAAGCACAAATTGCTGTGTTAACTATCCCGACACTTGAGGGGCAAGATATTGCATCATATGCTAATCGAGCATTTAGAAAATATCAGCTAGGGGATAAGAAATTAAATAATGGTGTTCTTTTACTACTTGCTACTAAGGATCAAGAAATTAGAATAGAAGTAGGCTATGGATTAGAGGGAGCATTACCAGATGGCAAAGTGGGGAGAATACTTAATAATTATGCTCTCCCTTATTTAAAAGAAAATAAAACTAATGCAGCAATCGTAAATACGTATAAGGAATTGCTGAACGTTGTAGCAAATGAGTATCATTTGGATAATATAGCACAACCTAAGCCCTATAAGGAAAGCCAAACGATTCTCTCTTATTGGAAGGTTATATTAATTACAATAGGGATAATTATTTTAATCATTATTGATACAAAATATTTTGGCGGAACATTAACTTATTTGCTTATCAATATCCTCTCTGCTTTTATGAGAAGTGGTGGAGGCGGTGGAGGTAACCGTGGCGGCGGAGGTGGATCCTCGGGCGGCGGAGGTGGATCCTCGGGCGGCGGAGGCGCAAGTAGGAAATGGTAAAGAGCAAGATTCAGTTTGAAGATAACAAACTGAAATCTTGCTCTTTTTCTTCGTTTAGCGTAATTATAAAATATTCGCACTGTGGATAACTTTATAAAGTGCGAGGTTTACGTCTAGCGCAAGCAGCCGTCGGCTAGCGGATTTCTCCGTCTCCTCCCTACGATAAGTCAACATCAGGTGAAATTTGAAGTGCCAATTTCACTAGCTCGTGAACTACCTCACCGTGTTTCCTTTATCTCAGTCGAAGACTACGAAATCCGTACGCTAGACCTGCGGCGCTTGCGCTTTTGTTTTTTTCGACAAAATAAACAGGGATACTAGTAATAAAAGCTTGTCCTTCACCATATGAATGAATGTAGTGGAAACTATTTAAATTTAAATATGGAGGCATCAAGCATGAAACAACAATTTAAACTAATTATTCTTATCGCCGTTCTAGTTCTCGTCGTATCATTCGCCATTCCAATCTTACTCGTCCTGCCTTTTTCCGGTGAAAAGGCCAGTGGCAAGCTTGATGAAAATTTAAAGAATACAGCTAGTACGCTTAAATCTTCCGTTGAAGTGGCTGTTTATAGAAACAGTAGTAAAAAGGTTGAAAAATTCCCTCTTGAGGAGTATGTCATAGGAGTGGTCGCTTCGGAAATGCCGGCAAAATTTGAAGAAGAAGCATTAAAGGCTCAAGCATTAGCCGCTAGAACCTATATTGTTAACCATTTGTTAATAAAGAGTGACTTACCTAAGGGTGCCAATGTAACTGATACAGTTAATGACCAAGTCTTCAAAAGCAAACAAGAACTAAAAAAGATCTGGGCAAAAGATTATAATTGGAAGATTAATAAAATTACACAGGCCGTAAAATCCACAGAAGGCAAAATATTAACCTATCAAGGAAAACCTATTTTTGCCGCATTTTTTTCAACAAGTAACGGATATACAGAAAATGCAGAAGAATATTGGTCAAAAGCTATTCCCTATTTAAAAAGTGTTGAGAGTCCGTGGGATAAAAATTCACCAGAATACGTTAGTAAGAAGACACTGACGGTAAATGATTTTGAAAATATGCTTGGTGTCAAATTAAATGGAACGAATGATATAGGTACCATTACTACACTTACAAAAGGGAAAAAAGTTGGAACGATAGTAATAGCAGGAAAAAAATTCTCAGGAAGAGAAGTACGTGAAAAACTTAATCTCCGATCTTCCGATTTTAGCTTTGTAAGAGTGGACGATAAAATTATTATTACGACAAAAGGATATGGTCATGGTGTAGGGATGAGCCAATATGGTGCAAATGAAATGGCTAAAAGTGGAGAAAACTATTTAAATATTGTAAAGCATTATTATAAAGGGGTAAAGGTTGAAAGCTCCAATCAGTTATTAGATAAAGTGACTGCGAAAAGATAAAAGCAAAAAATAGCTTGTCAGAGGCAAGCTATTTTTTGTTTTATTATGACTAATCCTAATTTAAAGAGTTAAATAATCAACAATTATAAATGCATATTTTGGAGAATAATATCAAATAATAAAAAGTTTAAAAAATTTTTCGGAAAAATGTATATATTTGCTTATTTGTGTTCAAAATGGTTGCTGAGGTGATGAAAATGAGAGAGGAAGAAAAGAAACTAACTTCTCGAAAAAAGGGTAATAAAAGCTTTTTTAAAAAACGCTGGGTTTATCCTGCTATTTATCTAGCAAGTGCAGCATTAATTATTACAGCAATCTTTTGGTATCAATCAATCGGAAATAATTCAGCAAAGAATAACTTTGGATATCAAGGGGATAAACTAGGCGAAAATGGCTACAAAAATCCTGCGGTTGAAGCAAATAAGTCAGTAGAAGATTTTAAATGGCCGGTAAAAAATTATGAACAGGCACAAATTGATAAGGAATTCTATGACTCTAACGCTTCAGAAGAAAAGCAAGAAGCAGCAATGATTGTATACGGATCTACCTATGAACCTAATCGTGGAATTGATATTACGATGAAGGATGGGAAGGAATTTGAAGTTATTGCAGCTTTAAGTGGAACCATTTTAAAGGTTGAAAATGATGCGTTATTAGGAAATACCATTGATATTCAGCATGAAAATGGTGTGGTAACACAATATCAATCCATTAAAGATGTAAAGGTAAAAGTTGGAGACAAAGTGAAACAAGGACAAGCTATTGCAACTGCAAGCACAAGTCAATTAAGTGAAAAAGGGAAAACACATCTTCACTTTGAAATTAGAAAAGACAATGTAGCAGTGAATCCAGTAACATACTTTGATAAACCATCATCTTCCATTGAAGTAATGAAAGACGATAAAGCAAATAAGCAAAATCAAGATAAATCAAATGATGCTTCTGATGATGGAAAATCAAATGAATCGAATTCAGAAAAAAATACAAATGATAAAAGCAATACAAACGAAGATTCACAAGGATAATGTTAAAAGAGCGGAATTCAAAGGATTCTGCTCTTTTTTCTTTTTGTATGTAAATTGCACTATACTTTATTTTATAACAATAATCATTAACAATACTTTCTTTTCAGTGATATATTTAAATAAAGGCTGTTTTCGTAATGATTGTTGCTTTTCGTAAATTGCTCCAATACTTAACTAAATTGGTATCGTGCTCTTTTCTTCATCCCATACTTATTATATAAATGCAAAAACAACCGTAAAAATCCTACTGCCGATTTTTACTTTGCTACAAATAGCAACAAAGTATAAGAAAAGAGCCTAAATAAATCACTAAAAAGGGGATTAATTTCGATGAAAAAACTTCTTCTCACAGGATTTGAACCATTTTTAGGGCTGCCGATCAACCCAACGGAAAAAATTGTTAAGGAATTACAAAATAAAAATATTGGTCAATATCAAATTCAAAGTGTCCTTTTGCCAGTTGATTTTGAAAAGGGACCAGAACTTCTGATATCCTGCCTCAATGATATAAAGCCTGATGCGGTTATTTCCTTAGGACTAGCGGCTGGGAGAAAAAAAATAACTCCCGAAAGAATTGCTATTAATTGTCGTGATGGTGAACCAGATAATAATGGAGTAGTAATGGTTGATTCTCCAATTTACGAGGATGAACCAGCTGGCTACTTTTCTACATTACCTATTCGGGAAATTGTCCAAATACTTAATGAAAATGGCTACCCTGCTAATATATCAAATTCAGCAGGAACCTATTTATGCAATAATATTATGTATACATTACTTAATGAGCTAAATAAAAACAATTTACATATCCCGGCTGGTTTCATTCATATTCCTGCTTCACATGAATTAGTAATAGAAGGGAAAAAGAATATGCCAAGCTGGTCACAAAGAGACCTCCAGCAAGCAATTGAACTTATCATTGAAAATATTTAAAGGTGTCGTTGTTGAAATATAATGAAGTAACTAACAAAATCCTGTGGTGCTTACGTGCAGCTAGTTATACTACGTATAGAAATTGCTGCCTGCATGCACCACAGATAATTTTTTATTAGCAACTTTAAATTAATTATAAAATCTAAAAATTCAACAAAATTCCTCAGGAAATAACTTTGAAATTGTCGAATGAAATGTAGCATCCATATTTATGAGAAATTTTTTAATAATGCCTTGTCCTTATTGTTGTTTTTGTGCATATATTTTAATCCAAGCTAATAAAATGTTACAAACTTGACAAAAACAAAGAGAGTGTTTGAGGTGAGCAATCGTTAAAAACAATTCCTATAGATATAGTTGCATACGTGATTAGTCATTGTAAAAGCAGAAAGGTGATTCATTGCTTTCTGCCACATATGAGAATAGTCATTAAGACTTAGAAAATAGTTTTACCTCATATGGGGGATACAGTATATTCAGTTGATAAATAGGCGAGTCTCATTTCACACTTCTCACACATCCAATTTAGGGAGGGCGAGTGGTGTGCACGATTACATCAAAGAGAGAACTATCAAGATTGGAAAGTATATCGTGGAGACGAAAAAAACAGTTCGCGTAATTGCGAAGGAGTTTGGCGTGTCCAAAAGTACTGTCCACAAAGACCTTACAGAAAGATTGCCAGAAATAAATCCTGAACTTGCCAATGAAGTAAAGGAAATATTAGATTATCATAAATCAATTCGGCACCTACGCGGTGGTGAAGCAACAAAGCAAAAATATAAAAAGGAAGAACTTCAAAGCAATTAAAGGGGGGCAGGAGCAATCTAAATAATAGGTTGCTTCTTTTATTTTGGCTGTTTTCGTAAAGTTTGTTGCTTTTTTAGTGATATTTTATTAACAATCTGAGTTGATTGTAGCGGAGGACACTTGACTCCTGCGGGAAAAAGAGGGAAGTGGGAGACCCCACAGGCGGTAACGCCGAGGAGGCTCCCATCCCTCCCCGCGGAAAGCAAGTGTCTGGAGCGGAAATCAACGGACTAAGTTTATAGTCTAAAAACAACAATTTATACGAAAAGAGCCTTTATTTTAAATAGGCTTTGTTAATGCTTTTATCAACAAAAAGCATTAACAAAGCCTTTAAATAAAAAAAGGTATTTGTATTATGAAATCCGCACAGTGGATTTCTAATACAAATGCTGGTTTTTTTCTGTGAAAAAAGTTTCAATTATTTTTTCCATTTTTTAAAAATATTTTATGACAATTCATTCCTAATATCGACAAAAATATGCTAAAATATTATCTTAGGGAATAAAAACTTTTGAACATATAAATTTTACATAGATAGCCCTTTAATAATAAAAAATAAAGCTTTTACAAATGGAAGGAGTATCAATTGATGTTTGCGAAGGATATAGGTATAGACTTAGGGACGGCGAATGTATTAATACATGTAAAAGGACAGGGAATAGTCTTAAATGAGCCTTCTGTAGTGGCGATTGATAAAAACGTAAATAAAGTATTGGCAGTTGGCGAAGAAGCTCGCCGTATGGTCGGTAGAACTCCTGGAAACATTGTTGCAATCCGTCCTTTAAAAGATGGAGTAATCGCTGATTTTGATGTAACGGAAACAATGTTAAGACATTTTATAAATAAATTAAATGTAAAAGGATTTTTATCAAAGCCAAGAATCTTAATTTGCTGCCCAACAAACATTACAAGCGTAGAGCAAAAAGCAATCAGAGAAGCAGCAGAAAAAAGCGGTGGGAAAAAGGTTTATTTAGAAGAAGAACCTAAAGTAGCTGCCATTGGTGCGGGAATGGATATTTTTCAGCCAAGTGGGAATATGGTAGTTGACATTGGTGGCGGAACAACAGATGTTGCCGTACTTTCCATGGGTGATATTGTTACATCCGCTTCGATAAAAATGGCAGGAGATAAATTTGATAGTGAAATTCTTCAATATATTAAAAAAGAGTACAAATTGCTAATTGGTGAGCGTACTGCTGAAAATATCAAAATTAATATTGGAACGGTCTTCCCGGGTTCAAGAAACGAAGAAATGGAAATACGAGGACGTGATATGGTTACAGGTCTTCCTAGAACCATTGCTGTTAATTCAAAAGAAGTGGAATTAGCTTTAAGAGAATCCGTTTCCGTAATTGTTCAAGCAGCGAAAAATGTTTTAGAAAAAACTCCACCGGAACTATCAGCTGATATTATTGATCGTGGCGTGATTTTAACTGGAGGTGGAGCCCTTCTTCATGGAATCGACCAACTGCTTGCTGAAGAGCTAAAAGTTCCAGTATTGGTTGCTGAAGAACCTATGGACTCTGTTGCCATTGGAACAGGAATTATGCTTGAGAACATGGATAAAATCGCAAATCGCAGATTATTATAATTTATCAATAAAGGCGGGTGTAGAGCAGTGTTAAGAGGTTTTTATACAGCAGCATCAGGAATGCTTACACAACAGCGGAAAACTGATTTGCTGACGAATAATATGGCAAATTCAAATACTCCTGGCTATAAAAGTGACCAATCAACGATTAGGGCATTTCCAGAGATGTTGCTTGAGCGGATTGACCCAAAATCTATACCCGTGGAGAATAATATTTCATTTTCAAAATTTCAAACGATTGGTGCACTTAATACTGGAGTTTATTTGCAAGAAGCAATTCCAAAGTTTAAACAAGGCGACTTACAAGAGACGGAACTAAATACTGATTTAGCTATTATCGATATGAATGGAAACACGAGTAGTGCTTTTTTTACGGTCAGGGATCAAAATGGGCAAACAAAATACACTCGTAATGGTAACTTTACCTTAGATCAAAACGGATATTTAACTACTGCAAATGGCCTTTATGTATTAGATAATCAGCAAAATCGGATTCGATTAGATAGTGATCAATTTAAGGTGAACAGTACAGGAGTCATTACCTCTAATGGAGCCGGTCCTATTCAATTAGGTATAGCTTTTTCAAATAATCCTAATTCTTTGCTTAAAGAAGGGGATGGTTTATACCGGCCCGAAAATAATACGATGCTTCCTACTGCAGCTAATAATCAATATCGTTTGCAGCAAGGCTATCTTGAGGCTTCTAATGTCGATGTCTCTCAAACGATGACCGAAATGCTTTCGACATATCGATCTTTTGAAGCAAACCAAAAGGTTCTACAAGCGTATGATAAGAGCATGGAAAAAGCAGTAAATGAAATCGGACGAGTAAATGGCTAATCGAAATGTATTGTGAGGGAATAATCTGTGAATAGATCAATGATTGTAGCATCTAATACGATGAATCAATTGCAAAAACAACTTGATATTATTAGCAACAATATGGCTAATGCCCAAACGAATGGGTTTAAAAAAAGAGAAGTTACTTTTACCGATCTTTTAGCGCAATCATTTAATAATCAGCCGAATAAAAATGATGAAGTAGGGAGATTGACCCCTGCCGAAATACGCTTAGGTGTAGGTGCGAAAATTGCTCAGTCTCAAATGGTTTTAAAGCAGGGGAACCTCAAAGAAACTGGACGTCCTTTAGATATTGCCTTTACAAATGAAAAACAATTTTTGAAGGTATTAGTAAATACTAATGGAGTAAACCAAGTTCGATATACAAGAGATGGTGCCCTATCTCTATCTCCGATTAGTCAAAATGAAGTCATGCTTGTAAATAGTGAAGGTTATCCAATCCTAGATGAAAATAATCAAATGATTACGTTTAATAGAAATGCAAATCAATTTTCTATATCGGGAACAGGGAATTTATCAGTAAAGTTACCAAATGGAAAACTGCAGAATGTGAATCTAGGTATCATTTCCTTAGAGAAGCCCCAATTTCTTGAAAAAGTGGGTGAAAATCTACTTGGTTTACCTGAAAATGTGGGAGTAAATGTAAGTAATGTTTTAACAGAATTGACAGGTCCATTAAGAAACCAAGTTTCAATGAAACAAGGTTCCTTAGAAGAGTCTAATGTAGATCTAGGTAAAGAAATGACAGATTTAATTAATGTTCAACGTTCCTATCAATTTCAATCAAGAGCAATTACGTTGTCAGATCAAATGATGGGATTAGTAAACGGAATTCGTTAAAGAGGTTGTTCAAAAAGTCCGGGAAAAATAGCTGTCGAATTTCTTCGTCAGCTTGCTGCTCTGCTCCTCACGTATTAAAAGCATACGTTCCGGTGCTCGCAGACTGCCCTTCCTCGAACTTCTCGGCTCTTTTTGTCCTCCTTTTTGAACTTGTACTTAAAGAGGGGTTTTTTCAATGACTGAAAAGGAAATCCAGCAAAGTCCAAAAACACGTGAACAATATAAAAAAGAAAAGACCAAAGAAAAACCGCAAAGGAAAGAGAAGCGGAGGGTCAGAGTTCGCTTATTTCCTATATGGTTGAGAATCATCATTGTGGTTGTTACAGTGTTCATTAGTGTTATAGCAGGAGTAATTGTTGGCTATGGGGTACTTGGTGATGGAAATCCGAAGGACGCATTGAAAAAGTCAACATGGACCCATATAATTGATTTAGTAAATAAAAAATAAGGAAAGGGGCAAGAAGACTCCCTTTTCTTTTTTTGTAAACCTGAAGTACATATGGAGGTTTTTGCATTGTTAGATATTCAACAAATAAAAGAAATTATTCCACATCGTTATCCATTTTTATTAATTGATCAAATTTTAGAAGTTGAAGAAGGAAAAAAAGCTATCGGAATTAAGAATGTAACTGGCAATGAGGAGTTTTTCAATGGACACTTCCCAGATTACCCAGTTATGCCAGGAGTATTAATTGTAGAAGCTCTTGCACAAGTTGGAGCGGTAGCTATGCTTAAAATGGAAGAAAACAAAGGGAAATTAGCCTTTTTTGCTGGAATTGATAATTGTCGATTTAAACGCCAAGTGAGACCAGGGGATCAACTAAAATTAGAAGTTGAGATTATCCGTTTAAAAGGCCCCGTTGGCAAAGGAAAAGGCATAGCGACCGTAAACGGTGAAATTGCATGTGAGACGGAAATCATGTTTGCATTAGGGAATTAAGAAAAGCTCGAGGTTAGAACTATATTTGTAAGCTCTTTAGAGGTCTGTAAAGAAACAGACCTTTTCTGTATGCAATTTGTAAATAGAGGGAATAGTAATGTTACCATTGCATACGGGAAATAGAAAGGAGTTTCACAAATGTTTAAGATGATAAAAGTATTGGGAATTACTGTGCTCGCAGCTATGCTTATTGCAGGCTGTACACCAAATAAGCAAAAACCTGTAACACCGACGAATAATCCCAATCCCACTGATTTAAATAACAATAAAACAGATTTAAATAATACTAATACCAATAGCACCGACAATAAAATAGAAAAATATGATACAGACATAAATATGGGAAATATAAAGAAGAAAAAGTAAATAAGGCTCTTATTTTTAAGTATGTATTAATAAAGAAAAATACATATCTTCCCATTCAATATTTGAGTGCGGATTTTTTTAAGGAAAGATGCCGCAAAATCGTAATTGCTAGAAATTATGACATTTAAAAAAAGAAGCAATTTTAAAAAAATAATTAATTAATAGCAGAAGAATCTCTGCTTTTTCTTGTAGTTAAAAGTTGAATTATGTTATAGTAAGAAATGGTCTAAATAGTAATTTATTTAGGGGGTATTTTACATAGATGTTAAATACATTATCTTCGGGCATGAAAATTAGCATTTCCCGATCCATCTCAACGGTTTTTGAGCAATATATGGAGGAAATTGGCTGGGATGAAGAAAAGTATAATCTAGAGGATTTTATTAAGCAATGGCAAGTATATATTAATGAGCAGGCTTCATGGTATAAGAATTTAAGTGATGATATTAAGAGGGATCCGACTTTTCATGAAGAGTTGGCTGCCAAAATTAATGAAACCATTCAAAAAATTCTTACCGATTCGCCAACAGACGAACAAATTAAAGCATTTGATCAACTACAAGAAGATTACTCTTTTTCTTGTAAAATGGAAGCGAAATATCTATTGAATCATTTAAAAAATTAGTATTTATATAGAAAAGCTCACCGGTTTAAAAACCGAGCGAGCTTTTTAGTGCTTTATTTTTTCGCTTTTGCAAATCGAGTCTTTTTGCGCATTCGGTTTTTAAATTCTTCCACTAAATTTTGACCGCTAAATCCTTCTTTAATTAAATCATTTAAAAGTAATTCTGCATATTCACTTCGTTTAATATTTAAGTGCCCTTCCAGTAAAACACTCATAAACTTATCAAATGACTTGATCGTACGAACATGGGTTTTAAAAGGAGCAGGGTCATTTGCTTCATTAGTTATAACGGCTTGTACCTCTAAATCATCAGGCTTTTGTTGGGCTGATCGAAAATAATCATAAAATTTCTTATCAGTATATGCTTCAATTAACCAAGTCATTTTTCCGTCTTCTTTATTGATGATGATCCCTTCTTCTAAAGGGATATCCATAATATTTGTATCATCTACAACTTGCAGCGACACTAATTTGAAGGTTTTCATCTAAATTCCTCCTCCACATTTGTTCAAATTATAACATATTCTATTTGAAAGAAGAAAAATCTCTTTCCCTATTTTTTAGCATTATGAACAAAAGGGTCTACAAAAAAAGTGATAAAAAACTAAAAAAGTACTTTTGAATAAAAGTTAAAAGCAAAATCTAATTTTGAGTATGAATACTTTATTTTTATCCTAATTAAAATGGTGAAAACACAATTTCCTTAATTTTACCATTTTTGCAAATCAAGATATGATAAGAGCAGTTAAAGAAAGGAGATGATTACTGCTTGCTCAATCAAGTTACTTTAGTAGGGAGGTTGACAAAAAAACCTGAGCTTCGCTATACATTGGATGGAAAAGCTGTCCTGAATGTAACCCTCGCTTTAAATCGTCAATATCGGAACAGTGCAGGAGAATATGATGCCGATTTTGTACTATGTACGTTATGGAACAAAGCCGCAGAAAACACCGTTAAATATTGCACAAAAGGTTCAATCCTCGGTGTTGTTGGACAACTTCAAACGAGAAACTATGAAAACCAAGAGGGTAAAAAAGTTTATGTGACAGAGGTAGTCGCAAATTCGGTAAAATTTTTAGGAGGAAAGCCATCTGAAGATCGGGAGCTTCATACAACTTAAAAAGGAAAGGATACGATATGGAAGATCTTAAGAAAAGAATAGAAAGATTAGAAAATTTAGTAGAAGACCTAATCATAATGTTGGGAAAAGCCAATCAAAGAGTAGTTAACCTCAGCTTACAAACAAGTTTTTTAGAAAAGCAGCTAAATAGCAAACTTGATTCAACACAAATAAGAAAGAATGTCTCATAATTTTAATTAAATCCTATTCTCCAATCAATCCCCATCAGAGAAGAAGTAACAAACCTCATACGCTTCTTAATTATGGTGACCAGCTAAAAAACTGGTCACTTTTTTTAACTTCATAAATTTATGAGAGAGCCAATAGATGCTGCAGTTCGATATTTGAAAGTTCGGTAATCCAGTTATCACTTTGAATAATTTCATCGTTTAGCGCTTGCTTCTTTTCGAGCATTGCATCGATTTTTTCTTCTAATGTACCAGTTGTAATGAATTTATGAACATGGACAAAACGATTCTGGCCGATTCGGTAAGCTCGGTCGGTTGCCTGATTTTCAACTGCAGGGTTCCACCAACGATCGAAGTGTATGACATGATTTGCCGCAGTTAAGTTTAACCCTGTTCCTCCCGCTTTCAGGGAGATAAGAAAGATTGGAAACTCTCCATTTTGAAATGCCTGTACATATTCATCACGCTTGGCTTTTGGCATGCTACCGTTTAAAAACGGGGCAGTTAAGTTAAAGTGTTGTTTGAGTATTTGCTGGATCATTTTTCCCATTCCAATATACTGGGTAAAAATTAAGCAAGCTTCATTTGCATCTAGTATAGATGTCAGGAGTTCTAGCAGCTTCTCAATTTTATAAGATCGCTTTTCTACATGCTGTGGAGCTTCCTCTTTCAAATAAAGACTTGGATGATTACATAATTGCTTTAAACGGTTAAGCATTTGCAATATTAATCCTTTTCGCTCAAAGCTGGATAATGTTTCGATTTGATCGAATGTATCACGAATCAACTGTTCATAAAGGGATGCCTGCTCTGGCGTTAATGGGCAGTATTCCTTTTGCTCAATTTTATCTGGAAGATTCAATTCTACATCAGGATCCTTTTTGGTCCGTCTCAGTAAGAATGGGCGAATCAATGATTGCAAATCACGAATTTTTTCCTCAACACCGTCCTTTTCAATCGGTAATATATATTTCTTTTGAAACTGTGTAAAATTCCCTAGAAAGCTGTGATTAGTGAAATCAAAAATTGACCATAGCTCTGATAATCGGTTCTCCATAGGTGTTCCGGTTAACGCAATTTTATGATCTCCTTGAAGCTTACGGATGGCTCTCGACTGCTTTGTCCCTGCATTTTTTATGTTTTGTGCTTCATCGATTGTGATCGTACTCCAATTTATTCCTGACAACTCATCAAAATCAAGATGGGATATACCATATGTGGTCAAAATAACGTCCACATTTTCGAGAGACCTGTTAAACGCCTCTCCCTTTGGACGATTAGAACCATAATGAAGAACCACCTGTAAATCGGGTGCAAAGCGTTCAAACTCCTTCTGCCAGTTCCCGAGCACCGAGGTAGGGCATATAATTAAGGCTGGTGTTGCTGGATCAAATGTGTTTTTGACATGTAATAAATAAGCAATGAGCTGAATGGTTTTCCCAAGCCCCATATCATCAGCTAGTATCGCACCAAATTGGAATGGCCGTAAAAAGGCTAACCAACTATATCCTTGTATTTGATACGGACGTAAAGTACCTTGAAATTCAAAAGGCACTTCCAGCTGAGGAATATTCGTCATATCTGTAAGCTGCCCGATCAATGCCTTTATCGAACGATTAAGTTCAATTTGTATTTTTGCAAAAGCTCTCGGATCAAAGTCTTCTAAAAGGTCTTCATCATTAGGGATAAATTCCTGTTCAAAGATGTCTCTAACTGTTAAACCTTCTTTTTTGGCGCGATTCATTAAACCCTGTATCTGCAAAATCATTTTTGGATCGAATCGAACCCACTGCCCATTCAATTTAATCAGTCTTCGTTTACTTTCGATCATTTCTTGAAATTCATCTTCGGATAAATCCGAACCGTTAACGGATAAACGCCAATCGAAATCGATCATAGCATTTAATCCGACAAATGATGGACGATAACTGCTGCCAGTTTGCTTCATTCTAGCTTTTACAGTAATTTGTGCATCTTTTATCGCCATCCACCATGATGGAAGTAATATTTCTACACCTAATACGTGCAGTTTCTCACTAGCTTCGGTTAAGAAATTCCATGCTTGTTCCTCATCAAGCTCATCCGTCAGTCCTTTGTTTCCTTTTAACCAGGGAAATAGCTTTAGCCATCTGGATTGTTCTTCAAGAATTTCATTTACAAAAGGTTTCCACTTTGAGGGCAAATCGTTCATTGAATACAACCGATCAGTTATTTGAATATCTCGTAAAACAGTTTCTAATTTCCATGGATCCAACTCTGACTCAGGTTCGGTAAGCCGAAGTCCGATATGAAAGGGCCGTTTATTGTCTATCCCTAACCATTTTTGAAATCGAACCTCGTCAAAATAGGTTGTAAGTTCTTCTGATGATAGAGCCGAGCTTATTAAGGTGGAAATTTTCTCATTCAATTCCGGACTTGAACTTAAATAATTTTCAACGGCTGATTGAAACCATTCTTCTATTATTTCCAAAACATTTTTATCACTAATTTTTTGTTCCCAAAACGATTCATTAAAATCATCTATGACTAACGATGGAAGGGGCCATTTTATGCTTGCTTCATCACTTTTGAAAGAGGGGGAGAAGGCTCCATTATTTACTGCTTCATACATCGTATAGGCTGTTGCAAGGTATATCTGTGCCACTTCATCCCAATCCCATTGAATAATGGAGCTAAAGCTTTCCGTTGCTAATAATGTTAAGAGCTCCCAGCTATTTAGTTTAACTCCTTCAACGTTTTGAAGTTCAGTCAAGGCCAATGCCGTTCCGAAAAAGCTTTCTTTGTGCCAAATAAATAATTGTCGCTTCCATCCAACTGGATTAACCTGATTCCCATTTTCATCATTTACATGGATAAAGAACATTCCATCGTCCCATTGTTTAATATGAACCTTTAACAACCTTGTTTTAAGCATGAATCAATTTGCCCCTTTTACATTCTTCGTGAAACGCTCGTAATCGTTTCGTTTTTATTAATAAATCGTCAAAATAGTTTTCCCAAATGTCTGTTGTTTTTTCTTTTTTATACAGAGTGCGCAATTTTTTTAAATATTTTACGGCTTTTTTATAAGAATCCCTATTACGGCTAGCAATCAAAAAATCAATTGCCTCATGGTAAAGTGGCATGAGGAGATGTGGATCCCGTTTAGCCACGCTTTCAAGCTTGGACCGATCAATAGACTCAAGTTCAACACCTTTAAAGTGTTGTAATTCAACCCACTCTTTATATTTTTCCTTAGCAAACAAGTAATCACTGTACTGATAATAGGTATGAGGGAGAGTCTGTATATATATCTTTTCCAATAAAATCGGGTTTTGTTCTGCTAATACTTCTTCATTAATAAATTGAAAAAATGACCGAATGAACGCAAAACGGTCATAATCACTAGTCTTTTCTAAGTAATGTGGCAGGAATGCTACGATTGTATTTAAATAAAGATAAAAGCGATTATGAGCTTTTTGTTCACTTAAGAATTTAAGCCATAAGGACGAAAAATAAACGATATCCGAACCATACTTTTGAATTTCCTCAATTGCTAAATCATCATAGCCACACAAAATAGAAAGGTGGATAAGCCCGATTTTTACCCGAACACTATTTTCTCTTTTTAGATCAATTAACCGTTGATGTTCTAATTTTCGCCAAATCGTTTGCTTGAAAAGCCATGTCCATAATAATTGGTATAATTCAACCATTTCTAGTTCATAAAATGTGGACTCTTTTAGTAAAAAAATACAGTCCTCTCGTAAATAGCTTAAGTATGAATCGAATGCAAAAGGATTTGCTGACACCGTTAATATTTTCAAAGCTTCATCTATTTCATCTATCAAAAAATCATAGAATCTTTTAAATGTCCGAATTTGGTGATTGGAACAAATTTGGTTGACGATTTTCATCGACTCGTATGCAGCAAAAAGCTGATAGAGAGGTCTCCATTCACGTTGAACTGGAGCAAATTCAATGAGACTGCGGTATTTGTTTTTGCAAGTAACCTCTAAAACAAACTCATTCCCGGCATCAATACCTTGATAAGCTTTTTGAAAACGTGTTAACCATGCTTGTACTCCATCCTGTTCAGTAGATGCTTTTTCTTGTAATAAGTCACTGCCTCTTTTAATACTATGTAAAATCTGAGTAGATGAATCATTCTTTTTCCACTCCTGTATCCATTCAAACACACTTCCGATTTCACTGTAAGCGGAGAAAAAGAGAGCGAGCTGATGGCGGCATATTCCTTGGTGAGGGCAGGAGCATTGGCTTGCAGATGGATCAGACCATTCCAAAGCTACTTGAACAGGTGTCACATCTTGTACCTTGCCAGAAACCCCTGTTTGAGATGTTTTTTTGTTGTAAACTAGCTGCTGACGATATAGTAACAATCCCTTTTGAACAAGCTTTTGGTGAATTTCATTGGTAGGATCCAGTAGTTTTTGTAATTGATCACTGAATTGTTTTATATCTTCACGCATAGAAAAAACACCTCCTCATATAGAAAGAAAAGGGGGGAATTTCCCCCATTATTCAATACTAATCCAAAATTTATTTCCGTTATAAATGCTATTCCCTTTTAATTCTACAACATTTCCGTTAAAAACTTTAATATTTTTATTTGCAGGGTATTCTATACTCTCACCATCTTTATTGGCTAGGAAAACAGGGTTCGCTTTATTTGTAAGATCTATTTTAGTATTGTAACCTTTATTTTCGTAAAATTGTTTAGCGTCTACAAATAGAGACTGGTTCAGTTTAGTAAAGGACGGCAGGTCTAAGAAAGTAGCAATATGCTTTGGGATCTCTGTATTATTGATTAGTCCAGTTGGTTTACCGGGACCATATGCGTACAAAAATACATCTTCCCCTGTATGTCCTCGCGATGTAAAGCCAAGCTTTGCACGTTTTGCTAATTGCTTTGCCATCTCTGTTTCAATATCCTTTACATTCATTAAGCGATGAAAATCATGTTGAGATAAGGGGGTTAACCCATAGTCCTTTGCAACCTGTCGTAAATTAGAGCGGTCAATTTTAAGTTTGGCAACAGCACCTGTTAACGTATACTTCGCTTTTTTTAACGGATCAACAAATTGATGTACCGGTGTTTTATAATAAGTATGATTCGTATGACTATTTCCTATCGTCAGCCCGCTGTTCCCATGATCGGTTACTGCAATTAATAAAGTATTTTTATCCTTTTTGGCATAATCTAATGCCTCTTTAACAGCTGCATCAAAGGACAATACTTCACTAATCATCCCAACGGGGTCATTCTTATGTGCAGCCCAATCAATTTTACTCCCTTCTACAAAGAGAAAAAAACCGTTTGGATCTTTCGATAAAAGGTTTATCGCTTTTTTGGTCATCAGTGCTAAGGAAGGTTGATGTGGAGCTACTTTTTCTCGATCGAATTCATAGGCAATATCCTCATCAGCAAAGCTTCCCCATATATTCGGGCCTGTTGCTTTCTCTAGCTGGACCTTTGTTTCTAGATATTGATAGCCTTTATTTTTTATTACAGTAATCAAATTTTCTCCATCTTTTCGGTACACTGGAAGCTTAGATCCGATTGCATTGTTCCCGGAGTTTAATTTAGTATTTAAACTGCTCTCAGGGAGCAGCGCCATTTTCCCACCGCCTAATACTACGTTCATTCCTTGATAAACCTGTTGTTCAGCAATATCATCATAGTCATTCCTCGTGACGGAGTGGGCCGAAAATGCTGCTGGTGTTGCATGCTGGACAGGAGAAGTAGAGACAATACCAGTTGACATTCCTTTATATTTTGCAGCTTCTAGTACAGTTGATATGGGGCGGGCAATGTACCCGTCATTTTTATCTAAAAAAGGAATCATCCCAATCATATCTTCAATTGTTTTCTTTCCTGTAGCCATTGCTGTTCCAGCTGCTGCAGAATCGGTTATCCCGGATCGTAAGGAGTGTGTTTGAACCCCTCCAACGAGAAAGTCATCAAGTGCCAAAGGTCCACCTTTATACCAGCGTGAGAGTGTAACGACATCAGAATTTGTTCCATCCATAATCATAAAAATTACCTTTTTAGGTTTTTGAACAGGCTGCTCAGCATGTACAGTCATAGCTGAAAGAAAAAGCAGCATAAAGATAGAAAGTACTCTCATGATGGGTAATCACCTCAATTTTTTTAAAGGTAAAAAAGTATAAAATTTACTAAGGATATTAGACATGAAAAGTGTCTGCTATGTCTAGCTCCAGCGCCTATCAGCTAGCGGATTTCTCCGTCTCCTCTCTACGATAAGTCAACATCGGCTCGTGAACTACCTCACCGTGTTTCCTTTATCTCAGTCGAAGACTACGAAATTCGTACGCCGATGAGCAAGGCGCTTCCGCTTTTCCTAGTATGTATAGCTTTTGAGATTACAGGTAAAATATTCTTATTTCCACTTCTTTATTAAAGGAATATAAAGAAGCAAAACAAAAAAAGAGCTCCAACTACTGCTGGCGCTCTTTTACTTAGGCTGCTTTCGTAAAGATTGTTGCTTTTCGTAAACAGCTCCAATACTTAATTAAATTGGTTTCGTGCTCTTTTCTTCATCCCATACTTTTTGTATAGGTGCAAAAATAACCGTAAAAATCCTACTAGATATTTACTACGTAAAATCTCTGCCGATTTTTACTTTGTTACAAATAGCAACAAAGTATTAGAAAAGAGCCTTTACTTATCTCTGAAGAATCCCAATAAGGACATATTTAAGTGCTGATTTTACCCCTACATCTTTTATTGCAGATTTATTTATTTCTCCTGCTTTTAGATGAGTAATAAAGCTGCCTGATTGATCAATCATACTCGGATTGTTAAGATAAAAATTTCCTAATTCGACTCCGCTTTCCACCTGTTGTTTTCCATTTACTTGTAAGCCTAGTTTTATATTTTTCTTTTCTAGGAGTCCTCTATTCAAAACCCATAAAGAATATTGTTTATTATTGTTCACGATGCTGCCTTTTTCTACGATATTTGCATCCTTTACTTCCTTAGTTATAATTTGTGTTGTCACATGAAAGCCTTCTTGAATCTTCTGATCATGATCGCTAAGGGAGATTTCATATGGATAAAATGATTTTTTCTCAACCTTAGGCTTTTCTTTTGGTGTAGTAGAAACTTTTTCGATGACTCCATCAATTTTTCCTTTAAAAAGGCTCGAAGTGCTGACTGTTTTCATGCCGCTTTCAACCTTTGATAGCTGAGCTTCTGTTAATTTTCCTTGAATGATAGGGGTATTTGAGACAATCGTGATGACCGGATTTTTTAAATTATAGGATATCTTTTTTACAATACCAGAAGTATTGCTAACAATTTTTAAGTTTGAAGCCTCATCATCATAATTCGATTTTTGACTTTCGTATTGTTCGACTTGCTGTTCAAGCTTTTCTTTTTCGAGTTCCTTATCATTAATTTGCATTTCAATAGAATAGGAGACTACTTTAGGATTGGCTGTTCCTTTTTTATCTTTCTTATCTTTACTTTTATCCGTACGCTCATCAGCTTTTGCAGATGATAGCAAGGATTGTAAATTTTGAATATGTGTATCAATGCTAGAAATTTGTTTTTTTAGTCGTTCGATCTCAGTATCTAATAAATTTTTTTGTATTTCTATATTTGAAGTGGAGTATTCAAACAAAGGTGTTCCCGTTTCAACGGTGTCACCTTCCTTTACTAAGAACTGTTTAAATCCTGCTTCTTTATCAACATAAACATAATGATATTCAGATGGTGCAACAACACCGTTACTCGGGAAAGATTCAATCAAGTCATCTTTTTTTACGGTATCCCATTGAGAAATAAGATGTACTCGATCAATTTTATTATTCTTTTTTTCTATTAAAAATATATTTACTCCAATGAATAAAATAATTAAAGCTAATATATAGGGCCATTTTTTCATCATTTTTCACCTCGCCATCCGTTATAGTAAACGATAAAAATCAATATAAGTAAGCAGTGCTGTGACACCCCAGAAGATCAAATTGATCAGGATAACTAAAAGAAGTAATGGCAAACGATTTTTTTCTGAAAGTGTACAAAGTCCTTTATATTGAATATATATTCCCCAAATTTTAAAGATGGAGAGGCAGCCGAACAAAGCAACGAAAAAAGGAATGGTTGTTATGTATTGCCCGATAATCCCGAATGAAAGGGGAGAAGAGTACCAATCCAGGTTAAGCCACAATAACAAGGGAATAAAGGTTAATTGTTCCATTAAGAGGATAAACAATACAAATACTTGTAAAACAACTAATTTACGATAAGATACTTCAGCAAAAATGCTGAGAAAAAGTGAAGGGATAAACAATATGCAAACGGAATAAAGGATTCCGGAAATGATTTTTCCAAAGACGTAAAGGGCTTTATGCCATTCATAAATATTTGGATGAATAAGAGTAAGAGATCTAGATATGGATGCTGACCCAATCCCCAAAAACCCTTCAACAGTAAAAATAACTGTGCTCAATAAGATTAGCCAAAATAGCCTCCATTTAAGTCCATAGATAGTCTCTGCTTTATTTAATTGAAAGAATGTAGTTTTTGGTTTAAATAAGTGCAAAATACTAGATTGGTAGACCATAATTAAACCCCCGTCAGATTAAATATCTATCATTATTTTATATCATTCTACAAATATATTCCAACACTTCTAAAAAATAAGTATAAAGATGTAGGAAAAAATCGAGAAATGTCCAATCATGTGTCTAGCTCCAGCGCCTATCGGCTAGCGGATTTCTCCGTCTCCTCCCTACGATAAGTCAAGATCGGGTGAAATTTGAAGTGCCAATTTCACTAGCTCGTGAACTACCTCACCGTGTTTCCTTTATCTCAGTCGAAGACTACGAAATCCGTACGCTAGAGCTGCGGCGCTTGCGCTTTTCTTAGCATAATAGAAATTGGTTTATTTCTAATTATTGGGTTGATACAATTGAATCAAAGTTTGAAGGAGATGGTAACTGTGTTACAAAATGAATGGAGCAAAAGCTTGAATATTGAGTACCCAATCATTCAGGCGCCAATGGCTGGTGGAATTACGACACCACAATTGGTTGCAGCAGTTTCAAATGCTGGTGGTTTAGGAATGATTGGTGCGGGATACTTAAATCCTGATCAAACAAGGCAGCTTATTCGTGAGGTGAAAGCTTTAACCCGGAAGCCATTTGGAATTAATTTATTTATTCCTGAACAATGTGTGGCAAATGAAGAGCAGATAAGGAAGGCTAACGAACGGCTGCAAAAATATCGTGAGGACTTAAATATCCGATCTGAAACTCCAATATTACATAATAAAAGTGGATATGAAGAACAAGTGAATATTATTTTGGAAGAGGAAGTACCTGTTTGCTCCTTTACTTTTGGACTTCCATCTGAAGATGTAGTGACCAAGTTAAAAAGTGCTGGGATATATTTAATGGGGACGGCAACAACCGTTACGGAGTCCATATTAGTGGAGCAATTAGGCATGGATGTAGTGGTGGCTCAAGGGAGTGAAGCGGGAGGACATCGCGGGACCTTTCTTGAAAAACCAGAGATGAGTTTAATCGGATTAATGTCTCTTGTTCCGCAAATGGTAGATCAGGTGAATCTCCCCGTTATTGCTGCAGGAGGTATTATGGATGAAAGAGGTCTAATGGCTGCACTATGTTTAGGGGCAAAAGGAGTTCAAATGGGTACGGCATTCTTGACTTGTAAGGAAAGCGGCGCCCATGAATTATATAAAAAAGCTATAATGAATGTACCTGAAGATGAAACCGTTCTTACAACAGTGTTTTCTGGTAAGCATGCAAGAGGAATAAATAATCAATTCATCAAAGAAATGAGCAAATATGAAAGTGAATTACTAGGGTACCCTTTTCAAAACACATTAACGAAGGAAATTCGTAAAGCAGCAGGTGAACAAAACAAACCTAACTTCATGTCGCTTTGGTCCGGACAAAGTCCAAGACTAAGTAAGAATTTAACTGCAGCTGAACTTATTCAACAAATTGTAGATAGGTGTAAAAATATAGGAGATAGTATGAAATAGAACACTGTGACAGCCTTGAAGAGGGCTGTTTTTTTGTTTAGAAATACTCTAAGGAAGTGTTTCGTTATGGGCATTCTAACTATTTTTTTATTTTTATTAAAAAAGCAATTGCGTAACGTAACAGTGTTATGTTACATTAATTTCATGAAAGGAGTCGTTAAAGATGAGTCAGGATTTAATATCAAAAAAGGACTTGTTAGAACTTACTGGAATCTCATATGGGCAGTTATATAGATGGAAGCGGAAAAATTTAATACCTGAAGAATGGTTTATTCGTAAATCAACTTTTACAGGGCAAGAAACATTTTTCCCAAAAGAAAAGATTTTAGATAGAATTGAAAAAATTCAACTAATGAAGGAGAACTTATCATTAGATGAGCTGGCAGACGTATTTTCTCCTGATCTAGCAAAACTAAATCTTAGTGAAGGCGAAATTATAAAACGTGAAATTGCCTCACAGCCTGTTATACATTTTTTTAAAGAAAATAGTGGACCTATGAAGGAATATTCTTTTGAGCAAACTTTAACGATTTATATTCTTGAAAAGATGCTTCGATCAGGTGATATCAATCTTGACGAAGGAAAAATGGTTATGCAAGTACTTCGTGATTATTATCGGAAAGTAGATTTAAAAACAGCTGAATTAATCTTTATACGTAAATTAGGTGTTTCTTCATGTTTCTTAGCTTCAAATAGTGACGAACTATTCTTTGAAAATGGAACGAAAAGGGTGTCTCGTCTTTCGATATCTAATTGTTTAGAAGAATTGAAATCAAAGTGGATGTAATGGAGGGATTATTCATGAGTGTGGATAAAAAACACGATTTAATGATTAATGGGTTTGGATCATCTGGCGGTGGTCAATTTAAAGAGGTTGTTGTCAATGGTAATGGAACAATCAATGGAAATATAGATTGTAGAAACTATGATTGTAATGGTATGGGAACATTAAACGGCGATGCTTCTGCAGAAAGTGTAAGAATAAATGGTAAGGGTAAAATCAACGGTAGTGTTGTGGCTAGGGATATAAAGGTTGATGGTCATGCGGCATTAAATGGTGATGTAACTTCTGAAACAATTAGGATCTCAGGCCATTGTTCGATAGGCGGTACAGTAAAAAGCGAAAAAATCAAAATCAATGGGAAGGCGAATATCGGTGGAAACTGTGAGAGCGAAGAGTTTGTTACGGAAGGTCAATTTTCTATTGGCGGTCTATTAAATGCAGAGGATATCGACATTACTCTTCATGCAGAGTGTAAAGCAAAGGAAATAGGCGGGCAGACAATCAGAATTAGACAGAAACCATCGGGATTTATGAAATTGATTAAAGCCTTATTTCCTACAAGACTTATTACTGACATGATTGAAGGTGACGATATTTATCTTGAAGGAGTCCATGCAAAAGTGGTTAGAGGGAACAATGTTACGATTGGATCAAGTTGTGAAATTGATTTAGTGGAATATTATGAGGAGTGTTCAATCGATAAAGGTTCATCTGTGAAAGAAAGCAACAAATTATAACGAGAATAAAAATGGAAGGAGGTTAAAAAGTAATGGAACGAAGGAATTTAAATATATTTGGTTCTGGGAGTTATGCGGGTGGTCACTATAACAAGATAAAAGTAAAAGGGGAAGCGACAATTACGGATGATATTGATTGTCATCAATTCAAAATTCACGGTACGAGTTCTTTATTAGGAAATGTAAAGGCTGGATCGATTTCTATCTTTGGAACCGTGGATGTAAAGGAAAATATTAAATCTGATTTAATTAAAATTTACGGTACTCTGGATACAAATGGGGATTTATCAATAAATAAAATGGTTATCCGAGGTACAGGGGATATTGGGGGAGATGTACAAGGGGAAGAGTTAGATGTAAAAGGGAGTATATCCGTAAAAGGAGATTGCGAGGTTGAAACCTTTCAGCTTGATGGTGGATTTCAAATTGGCGGACTATTAAATGCAGGCAGTATTAATATAGGCTTGAAATATGGAGAAAGTAGAGTGAAAGAAATTGGTGGAGAGGCTATCAATATTAAAAAAAGGTCTTCTTTTTTCGGCCTAGGTAAACATGTTGGTAATTTAACAACGGAATTGATCGAGGGAGACCATATTTATATAGAATATACAAATGCAAAGGTTGTTAGAGGGAATAGTGTTGAAATTGGTCCAGGATGTGAAATTGACTTAGTTGAATATAAAGAGAACTATAATCAACATAAATCGGCAACGGTAAAAGAGAAGAAAAAATAATAGGTTTTTTGGGAGATGAATGTATGGTAGATCAAAAAAGTAAATTAGGATTTGTCGTAGCGGGGTTATTATTAGGAATATTAATGGCTTCCATGGACAATACGATTGTTGTAACTGCAATGGGGACAATAGTTGGAGATTTAGGTGGATTAGATAGTTTCGTATGGGTTGTATCTGCTTATATGGTAGCAGAAATGGCTGGGATGCCGATCTTTGGAAAGCTATCAGATATGTTTGGCAGAAAGCGATTTTTTATAATGGGATTAATCTTATTTATGGCAGGTTCCATTCTCTGTGCAACTGCAGACAGTATTACGCAGCTAAGTATTTATCGAGCGATTCAAGGGATTGGTGGCGGAGCATTAGTTCCAATTGCCTTCACGATTGTATTTGATATATTCCCTCCAGAAAAACGCGGGAAAATGGGGGGATTATTTGGAGCGGTTTTTGGTCTTTCGAGTATTTTTGGACCACTAATTGGCGCTTATATTACAGACTATATTAGCTGGCATTGGGTGTTTTTAATCAACCTTCCGTTAGGGATCCTTGCTCTAGTGTTAGTGACATTCTTTTATTATGAATCGAAACAGCATGTTCAACAGAAAATTGACTGGTGGGGAGCCATTACTCTTGTCGGTGCAGTCGTATGCTTAATGTTTGCTCTTGAATTGGGCGGGAAAAAATTCGATTGGGATTCCTCTGTCATTTTAGGTTTATTTGCAGGTTTTATAGGGTTATCGCTCATATTTATTTGGGTTGAGAAGAAAGTATCTGATCCGATCATTTCTTTTAAGATGTTTCAAAAGCGGCTATTTGCTGGAAGTACACTAGTAGCTTTGTTTTATGGTGCAGCTTTTATGGCGGCAACGGTTTATATCCCTATCTTTGTCCAAGGTGTTTATGGGGGGAGTGCAACGAATTCTGGATTGATTCTTTTACCGATGATGTTAGGTTCAGTCGTTTCTGCACAATTAGGAGGATTTTTAACAACGAAATTAAGCTACCGGAACATCATGTTTTTCTCAGGAGTCATTACCATTATAGGAATGTTTTTATTAACGACATTAACTCCAGAAACAAAAAGAATAGTCCTCACACTATATATGATCATTACGGGATTTGGAGTCGGTTTCTCCTTTTCGGTATTAGGAATGGCATCTATCCATAATTTTGGAACAGAACAGCGGGGTTCCGCTACGTCAACGAGTAACTTCGTTCGGTCTTTAGGTATGACGATAGGGATTACTATATTTGGAATGATTCAAAAAAATGTATTCTCGAATAAAATGGAAGATGCATTCAAAGGAATGGGATCAATGCCTAACAATGTATCCCTTGATCCCAATCAAATTCTTAATGAGCAGGCACGTACACAAATACCAGCAGAAATTCTGGATAAAATAACTACGAGTCTATCATCATCTATCGTTCAAACATTTATGTGGGGATTAGTTCCGGCAGTCCTAGCGTTTTTATTTATTTTTGTTATGAGTAAAGAGAGAATGGTATTTAATAAAGAAAAGAAGTTAGATTAGAAAATAGTAAAAATTCATTAAAAAAATGTTAAAATTTTTCGAAATCAATATACATCATTAGTAGTTTAGGTTAAAATATGAGCAGATGTTAAATTTGAAGAGGTGATCTTCCTTGAAAAGAGATCATGATCAATTAAAAAAAGTCATTGCTAACTTTGCGGAAATTGGGGTAAAACTTTCAAAGACAAAGTCCCGACTAGAAATCTTCAAAGTGCTAGAAGAAGTAAAAAACATCCCAAAATATCCGAAACTACATCATTAATTATAAAAATAAGTCAGATATTGTATCTGGCTTATTTTTTTTAGGCTTTTTCAAAAGGTAAGAAAGAATAAAGTTTACTAAGGATATTAGACATGAAAAGTGTCTGCTATGTCCAGCTCCAGCACTTATCGGCTAGCGGATTTCTTCGTCTCCTCCCTACGATAAGTCAACATCGGCTCCCTGAACTACCTCGCCGTGTTTCCTTTATCTCAGTCGAAGACTACGAAATCCGTACGCCGATGAGCAAGGTGCTTGCGCATTTCTAATTAACAGCCCCCTTTTCCCATAAAAGTCTGAAAAAATATCAGTCTCAAGATGGAGAACATTGGAAAATGATATTGTATAATGAATACAGAAAATTCTTTCATAAGAGGTGTTTGGATGGAGTATGTTATAGATATTCAAAATTTGAAGAAGAGCTATAAAAAAAGGAAGTCGAACGAATTAATTGAAGCTGTAAAAGGGATCTCATTACAGGTGAAAAAAGGGGAGGTTGTTGGGCTGCTTGGCCCGAATGGAGCTGGTAAAACGACCACAATAAAGATGATGTGCGGCTTGTTGCTGCCAAACGAAGGCACTGTTACAATCAATGGAATTGATATGATAAAGCATCGATTGAAGGCACTTCGACATATTTCCACTGTTTTAGAAGGAAATCGGAACCTTTATTGGCGATTGACGGTGCGAGAAAACATGGAATATTTCTCAGGAAATCGAGGATTGTCGAAAAAGGAAATATCTGCACGGATAGATGAACTTCTTGAACGACTAAATTTGACGGAAAAAGCAAATGAAATGGTCAATTCATTATCGCGCGGGATGCAACAGAAGCTTTCGATTGCGGTTGCAATTCTTGCTAACACAGAAATTATCTTTCTAGACGAGCCAACCTTAGGATTAGATGTGGAAATAAGCTATGAAATACGAAAATTATTGAAAGAAATTGCCCAAGAATATAATAAAACCATTCTCCTAAGCTCTCATGATATGCCTGTAGTACAGGAAATATGCGAAAGGGTTGTGATCATTAACGAGGGAAGAATTGTAACAGATGATAGTGTTAGCAATTTACTATCACTGTTTGATACGAAGGCTTATTCATTTACTGTCGGTTCAACATTGTCATTGAAAGATCGAGAAACTATTGAACAACAGTTTATCGTTCAAACGGAAATGAACGAATCGGGACAATCAATTGTAACTGTAACTATTCAACACAGTGATGATTTCTATAAAGTGATTGAAATTTTTAAAGAAAGAAATATTGTTATAGAAAAAGTAGATCGTTCGATTATTGACTTTGAACAGGTCTTTATGAAAATTGTTAAGGGGGAAACAGGGCATGAAGTGGCTGTATCTGTTTAAGGCGAATTTTCGCCGTGAGTATATTTACTTAAAAAGGTATCTCCCCAATACCATTAGTGAGTTAATTACGTTCTATGCGATTTTTCTCTTTCTTTTCTTTGGTATTCAAATTGTTGGGGATCCATCGACTATCGAATTAAATGTACAGAATACAATTGTTAATTATTTGTTTTGGTTTTTAGCGATGATGGTTATGCAAGGAATCGGATGGAGTATTATGAATGAGGCACAGCTCGGTACACTTGAGCAGTTGTATATGTCACCGATGGGCGCGTGGAGAATATTATTAGCTAGAATCATCTCTACGACGGTTCTTCAGCTTATTATGATCATTATACTTCTATATTTATCAATGCTCACAACGAATACATGGTTAAATATAGATGCATTTTCTATTATTCCGATTCTTATGTTGACATTAATTAGCATGATTGGTGTTAGTTTTATGATTGCAGGATTGGCGATCATCTTTAAACAAATAGGTTCATTCTTGCAAATTTTTCAATTTATATTAATGGGGTTAACCTTCGCGCCTATTTCAAACTTGCCTTACTTAGTTGTTCTTCCAGTTGTTAAAGGAGTAGACATGTCAAGGGGGATCATGATTCATAATTCTAGGTTAAGCGATTTTACTTTTAGTGATTATACATTATTAATCGCTAATGCTGTGATTTATCTCATAATTGGAATTGTGGTATTTAAACGCTGCGAAAAAACAGCAATGATAAAGGGTGTATTGGGACAGCATTAATCGAGATTAGGATTCATCGGTAATACCTAATGTATAGGAGGAAAGTCCTGTTTCGTTCGGTTCGAACTGGTTTTCGTGCAGTTCGGACCGGTTTTCATGCAGATCGGACTCAATTTTGTGCGGTTACGACCAAAATTCGTGCAGTAGCGACAATATTTCGCACATTAAAAAAGGCACTGCAATTTTTGCAGTGCTTTTTTATTATAGTACAGCTTCCGAATTAGCAATAGGAACTTGTGATTTGAGCATAACATCTTGTGTTTGCTTTTTCTTTACTTCAATGTATTTTACATGAAGGTCTTCCATTTCCTTAATGATGAATTCGTAGCTTTCATAATCAATGATATCGCCTTGTTTGGCTTCGTAATTTTCCGTTAATACCCATCCACCGATGGTATCAACGTCTTCATCATTTATATCAATACCGAGTAAACTATTTACTTCAGAAACAAGTACCTTTGAATCGATAATGTAGTGATCCTCTTTCACTTTTCGAACAAGAGGCACTTCATCCATATCGAATTCGTCACGGATTTCACCGACAATTTCCTCGACGATATCTTCAACAGTTACAAGACCTGAAGTTCCGCCATATTCATCGATTAATACGGCCATGTGAATACGTTCCTTTTGCATCATTACGAGTAATTCTTGGATTGGAATCGTATCTATTACACGAATGATTGGCCGTATAAAAGAGTTAAGCGTTTGTTTTGTCATTTCCCGATTACTTAATAATTCTGTAAGCAATTCTTTCGCATTAACCATTCCGATGATATGGTCTTTATCTCCATCAATCACTGGATAACGAGTATAGCGTTCCACGCGAATTATTTGTAGAAGCTCTTCAAGTGAATCCTCTTTTGAAAGAGAAGTAATCTCAGTTCGTGGAACCATAATTTCTTTCGCAATTCGATTATCGAATTCAAATATTTTATTCACATATTTAAACTCAGATTGGTTAATTTCACCGCTTTTATAGCTTTCGGACACAATAATGCGCAATTCTTCCTCCGTATGGGCTAATTCATTCTCACTTACATCCTTGATTCCAAATAGTTTTGTCACAAGTCGAGAGGAGCTGTTTAAAAGCCAAACAAACGGATATAGTATACGATGGATAAAGATAAGTGGTCGAGAAGTTAACAAACTTACTGTTTCAGCCTTTTGAATAGCAATCGTTTTAGGAGCCAATTCACCCACAACTACATGAACAAATGTAATCAATATGAATGACAGTATAGTTGAGATGACGTGTACCGATGGGCCAGATATGTGCATAAAAGTAAATATTGGTTCCAACAGTTTTGAAACAACGCCTTCTCCAATCCACCCTAAAACAAGAGAAAGTATAGTAATACCTAGCTGAACTGTAGATAAATATTCATCTAAGTTAGAAAGAATTTTCTTTACAGCAAGGGCATTTTTGCTACCTTCTTCAATTAGCTGATCAATACGCGAGCTTCTTATCTTTACAATCGAAAACTCCGAAGCAACAAAAAATGCGGAAAGTGCTATTAATACAAAAACAAGCACCAGCTTAAATATGTCCAAATAAGTTTACCTATCCCGTATGTTGAACGAGATAGGAGTCACCTCCTATTTTGTAAGTAGATTAATAGATTGTACTAAACAATTGCTTTCTGGTAACAACTTTTTGTAAAACTCTGCTTTTTCCTCTTGATTTAATGTTTCTAGTGCTTTAACTAAATCAGATAAATCATTATTTAATTGTTTAATTTGATGATGAATAAAATCGACTCTTTGTAAAAGCAATTTTTCATCTAGCTTGCTACCTTTTTTAATTTGTAATTTCTTACGAATGGTATCAAGAGGCAGGGACAGTTTTTTACACTCTTCAATAAATTTTAAGTCATCTAATGCCTCTGTTTCGTATATACGATAGTTAGACTTCGAGCGATTTGCACGTAATAATCCAATACTAGTATAGTAATCTATCGTTCTTTTAGAAACATTCGCTAAAGATGCTAGTTCTCCAATACGATATACAGCCCCATCCGATCACCCCTTAACATACTTAATATACGTATTATAGAAAAAATAAACCGTACAGTCAAACGTGCTGCTTTTTGAGTTCCTTTATCATAATTTATGGAGGCGCATTGTACAGTATTCTCTTTTATTCATTAATATAAAAAATAGACTAGCTCAATTTTTCGAAGAAAACATATATTCTTTATGATGAAAACGTATACTAAAAATGATTCCTAATGCTAACATGTTTCCCATTAATGAGCTCCCGCCATAGCTGATAAACGGAAGTGGAATACCTGTTATTGGAAGTACTTGAATGGTCATTCCGATATTTTGAAAGACATGAAAAGTTATCATGCAAATAACTCCGGCACAAACATAGGAATTGAAAGGGATTTTTGTAATAATGGCTGTTTTCGTTAAATGATAAATTAAAAAGAAGTATAAACAAATGACAATACTAGCTCCAATAAATCCATATTCCTCTCCAATCACACTAAAAATAAAATCGGTGTGTCTTTCTGGTAAATATACTTCTTTATTGAAAAGACCTTTACCAGATATTTCACCTGACCCTATAGCGGTAAGTGATAATAAGAGATGCCAACTTTCGTCAGGGTAATTTTCAGGGTATAGCCATGCATAAATCCTATCAAACTGATACGATTTAACTTTTAAGTATTTTACAAGAAAGTCAGGTGCCCAAATAACAAAGTAAAGAATAGTTCCTCCAATGACAAGTATGGAGGAATACAACGGGACGATGATTTTCCAAGAGATTCCTGAAATAAGAACTAGTCCCCCTACAATGGCGATAAAAACCAAACCTGTACCTAAGTCTGGTTGCTTCATGATTAATCCAAGGGGTAGTGCAGTTATCAGCCCTACTTTAAGCAAAAGATACAAATCGGTCTTTAGCGTTTTTATAGTAAACTTTTCATTATGAGAGGCTATGATACTACTTACGGCCAAGATTAAAAAGGTTTTCATGAATTCAGATGGCTGAATTTGTCCAAGGCCAGGTAGGACGTACCAGCTGGTAGCCCCGTTTTTTCTTGGAACTAAACATCCATTATCAATACAGTGAGGTGCTACAATCAGTCCGATTAATAATAAAATTCCGAATCCATAAAAGTAAAAGCTTAGCTTTCGGTATTGGCTAGGATCAAGAAAAAGGGACATCACAATGATCACTAATCCAATTCCATACCAAAAACCTTGCTGAAGGACAAAATTTCCTTTATATTGTGCAGAAGTTTGAGCACTCGAAATAGAAATACAACTTATAATTAAAAACATGAGCAAGATAAGAACCAATGTCCAATCAATTTTATCCAATAATTTTTTCTGCTGACTCAATTATTTCACCTAATTTCTATGTTAACACGTCAATATTTATAGACGCTTAAACTTCGGAAAAGGTTTCCTTTTTTTAATTTCGCGGATAGATAAGGGAACAGATTAAAAATGATGATCAAAAAGATGAGCTATTGTATCTTTTTAACCTCCACATATTGAACATGTGATTGTTCCATATCAGAAACAATAAATTCATAATCCTCTGTTAAGACAATATCTCCCTTTTTTAAATCGTATTTTTTTGTAAGCAGCCATCCGCCAAGTGTATCAATTTCTTCATCATAGATATGTGTTCCTAAAAGATCATTTACATCCTCAATTAATACCTTAGCATCGAAAATATAATGATAATCATTTACTTTACGAACGAGCGGAATTTCATCCGCATCGAATTCATCTTGAATTTCACCGACAATTTCTTCAAGGATATCTTCCACAGTAACTAATCCTGCCGTTCCGCCATATTCATCTAATAATATTACCATATGTGTTCGGTCTTTCTGGATTTTTGCAAGAAGGCCTTTGATAGGAACAGTTTCGATAACTCTTGGAACGGGTTTAATGTATTTTTCTATCGGATTTTTTTCAAGACATTCATTAAATATACAGTCTGTTAGTATTTCTTTTATGTTAACGAGCCCTATGATATTATCCTTATCCCTATTATTTGTAATAGGGTATCTGGTGAATTTTTCGATCTTCACAATTTCTAATATTTCATCTATGGTAGCCTCTTTTTCTAGGCTAACTATTTCTGTGCGGGGAACCATAATTTCTTTAGCAATTCGATTATCAAATTCAAAGATATTATTGACATACTTATATTCTGATTGATTTATTTCTCCACTCTTTAGGCTTTCTGACAATATAATTCTTAATTCTTCTTCAGAAGGAGCTAGTTCATTTTCAGATGCTGGTTGGAGTCCAGCTAATCTAGTAACTAAACGGGATGACTTGTTCAATGTCCATATAAATGGATACATGATACGATTAAACCAAACTAACGGTTTAGCAACGAATAAAGTAATCGATTCAGTTTTTTGGATGGCAAACGTTTTAGGAGCTAATTCGCCCAATACAACATTGAAAAAAGTAATAAGTGCAAATGAAACAATAAATGAGAGTACTTTTGATAGTGAAACAGGGATATCTAATTTTTCAAAAATCGGTGAAAGAAAGTATTGAACCGTGGGCTCACCTAACCAGCCTAAAATTAATGAAGTAACTGTAATCCCTAACTGTATAGCCGATAAGTAACTGTCAAGATTAGAAATCACTTTTTTTACTGTCAATGCAGTCAGATTACCTTCTGCAATTAATTGATCGATTCTCGAAGTGCGTACACGGACAATGGCAAATTCGGAGGCAACAAAAAATGCAGTAATGGCTATTAGAACAATTATAATAAAAAGATTAAATATTGGCATATTTATTTCTTACAAGATCTATATAGAGTCGATATTCTTCTTTACTATATAGCATGAAGGAATTAGAATTCTTCTAATAAGGTGGTGAGAGCAGAGCGAAGATAAACTATTTTATTACGGTATTTTAGTATGAATATGAACACTTATCCGTAATTGCTGAATTAGGTAGCGGCGCTCCGCCCCTTTTCCTTCATAAGTAAGAAAGGCACCTCCTTACATTTGCAGTTTCACTTTATAATGTTCCCGAAAATTGTGCAGAATACTAAAAAAATAAAGGTTAGCTATAAAATGAAACGACATAAAGAAAGGCTGTTTTCGCATAGATTGTTAAAATCCTAATGCCGATTTTAACCTGTTGCTTTTCGTATATAGCTCCAATCCTTAAACAAATAGGCTTCGCGCTCTTTTCATCATCCCATACTCATTATGAAAGTAGTAAATAACCGTAAAAATTCCTACTAGATATTTACTTCGTAAAATCTTTGATATTTACTTCGTAAAATCTTTGATATTTACTTCGTAAAATCTTTGATATTTACTTCGTAAAATCTTTGATATTTACTTAATAAAATCTCTGCCGATTTTTACTTTGTTACAGAAAGCAACAATGTTTCAGAAAAGAGCCTAAAGAAAAATAAAAAAATATTTAGGGATTTATTTAAAGAATTTGGTAAAATAAGATTATAAAAAATGGACTTATTTGCAGTTTCAATAAATGAAGCTGTTTTTTTACGATAAGATTGTATAAATTTCAACATGTCCAGCTCCAGCGCCTATCGGCTAGTGGATTTCTCCGTCTCCTCGCTATGATAAGTCAACATCGGCTCGTGAACTACCTCACCGTGTTTCCTTTATCTCAGTCGAAGACTACGAAATCCGTACGTTAGAGCTACGGCGCTTGCGCTTTTCTTAATCGGAGGGAACTCATTTGAAAAATCGTGTAGCAAATCGGGGAGTCATCTATGCCCATATGAATGTTGTCGACCAATATGTTTTGTCTTATGGGATTGAATTTCATGAATTTTATCATGCCTTTTCTGATTTACCAAACCTTCTGCTTCTTCGACATCAATTTGATGATGGGAATTTTAATCTTCATACTCTACTTGAATATGTTGATTCTGAATCGATGCCAAAGCTTTCTGAAGATGATGTGTATGAATATGGAGATTTCTGTTGGGTTGATTTTGAAGATGAGGAGGCATTAAACCGTTTAGACGGTCAGGAAATAGCTGAGTTACTATATTTAAGTCATTTAAAAACGCACCTGCGCCTTCCGTTTTATCGAAAATTAAACAATCGCTTTGTCTATTTATCTCATGACGATGGATGGTTTAATAAGACATACTATCGTTCATTTGATGACTTTTACAAAACCCTTGGTGTATCCATTTCAAGTAAACTAAATGAAAAGGGAGAGAAAACATTTTTTGGGCTTAAAAAGAAAAAGGAAATACCATCGATTCCTATAGAAATTCTTTATCCCTTTATCGAAGATATGAAAGAAGGCATGATTATTTCAATTGAGAGGGCAATACATACTCGAGCTTCAGTGGAGATTCCTATTTGGATAATAGGAGACTACTATGATATGGACGAAATGTACGAGGAATACGAGGGGCTGTATAACCGTCCATTAGATGGGAAGATTGTTTTTGATCGTAAAGTAAAAGAATGGAAAGCATTTGTGAAATAGATATTATTCATTGTAAATCCCATCGACACATTTGGGTCGATGGGTTCCTTATTGTCTAGCTCCAGCGCCTATCGGCTAGCGGATTTCTCCGTCTTCTCCCTACGATAAGCGGGCATCGACTCGTTCCTCGCCGTGTCTCCTTTATCTCAGTCGAAGACTACGAAATCCGTACGCTAGAGCTGCGGCGCTTGCGCATTTCGATTTTTTTGGGAAACATTAAAAAAAGCGTGATTCTTTCTTTTTTTTGAGCTAATATTATTACCGTTATACTAAATTGTTTTAGGAACATGAGATTATTTTTTTACATAGATTATGTTAGGTGAATGTCATGATTCGATGGGGAAATATTACTAATATCTAAGAAAATAAATGATTCTTCAATGAAAATGATAAAATAGAAGTATCTCTTAATGATGGAGGTTTAACATGAAAACCAAACTTTGTTTACTTTATGGTGGAAAATCTGCGGAACATCAGGTGTCATTGCAAACAGCGAAAGCAGTTATACAAGCACTTGATTTTGAAAAGTTCGATATAGATCCTATTTTTATTGATACAGATGGGAATTGGGTGAAAGGTCCGCAAATTTCAGGTCCTATCCAAGATGTAAAAGCACTAGAATTTTCAAATGGTGAAATCATTGCTCCAAATGCATTATCAACCTCTCTAGTCAAGGATTCTACGGGTTCTAAAGGAAATCCAACATATGATATTGTATTTCCTCTCTTACATGGACCAAATGGTGAAGATGGAACTGTTCAGGGAATGCTAGAATTACTTAACCTTCCATACGTTGGCAACGGGGTTCTTGCTTCAGCAGCGGGAATGGATAAAGTAATAATGAAAAATTTATTTGAACAAGCGGGTCTCCCACAAGTAAAATACGTTTGGTTTATTCGTAGTTCTTGGGAAAATAACCGTGAACCTTCATATACAAAGGTTGAAGAGGAACTGGGATATCCTTGTTTTGTAAAACCTGCAAACCTAGGTTCAAGTGTAGGGATTAGTAAGTGTACAAACAGAGACGAACTAGAACAAGCATTTATAGAAGCTTTTAAATTTGATCGTAAAATTATTATTGAAGAGGGTGTCGTTGCCAGAGAAATTGAATTAGGAATTATCGGAAATGATGATCCGGAATGCTCTGTTCCAGGCGAAATTGTACCTAAGAAAGACTTTTACGACTATAAGGCCAAATACGAGGATGGGGATACAGCTTTAATTATTCCAGCGGAAATTCCTGCTAGTGTTTATGAAGAATTAAAGTCTATGGCAATCAATGCATTTAAGGCTTTAGATTGTTCTGGCTTAGTCCGTGCAGACTTTTTCGTTACTAGCTCCGGCAAGATTCTAATTAATGAAGTAAATACAATGCCAGGTTTTACACCTGTAAGCATGTTCCCGCTTCTATGGAAACATAGTGGGGTAGAATATCCAGCATTGATTGAACGATTAATAGAACTTGCGAAAGAGCGTCATGAGGATAAACAAAATATAAAACATACAGTTTAATATGAACTTATTAATATAAATGCTCTTCTAGTGGAGGAAAAGCGGATGATTCAAAGAACGATTGGTCAGTTAACCGAAATGATGCAAGTTGAAAATGATGTAACAAGATTTGCTGAAACGATGATAGATGGTGTATGCATTGATACACGTAAACTTCAAAAAGGTAATCTTTTCATACCTTTCAAAGGCCGGAATGTTGATGGTCACCAATTAGTAGAGGATGCAATAAATTCTGGTGCGGCATGTGCATTATGGCAAGAGGATGTTCCTAATCCTCCTGCCCAATTACCAATCCTTATTGTCAAAGATACAGAAAAGGCTCTTCAAGATTTAGCAAGAAGCTACCGTAATGAGCTTCAGGTAAAAGTAGTGGGTGTTACGGGGAGTAATGGGAAGACGACAACAAAAGACATGGTAACATCTGTGCTAAGTGAGAAATATAAAGTTCAAAAGACTGAAGGTAATTTCAATAATCATCTTGGCCTTCCTCTTACTATCCTTTCTTTACATGAAGATACCGATATTGCTGTCCTGGAAATGGGAATGAGTGCAAGAGGAGAAATTGAATTCTTAACTCAAATGGCTAAACCAGATATTGCAATCATTACAAATATTGGTGAAGCACATCTTCAAGATCTTGGCTCAAGAGATGCAATTGCAGAAGCAAAATTAGAAATCACAAAAGGATTATCTAATGATGGATTATTTATCTATATTGGTGATGAGCCGCTTTTGAAAGAAAGGGCAGACAACTATAACCACCTTCGAGTTCAAACATTTGGTAAAGCGGAAACTAATGATATATACCCTTTGTCAATTGAAAAAAATGAAGACGGGAGCGTATTTTCTGTCAATATAGCACCTGAAATCAATTTTTTTCTCCCTGTACTAGGTGAATACAATGTGCAAAATTCATTGGCGGCGATCTTGGCAGCGGTTGAATTAAATCTCACTATGGAAGAGATTAAAGCAGGGTTGAAAAAGTTAAAGTTGTCTGCAATGAGAATGGAGCTGCTTTCAGGAATTCGTGGAACAAAAATAATTAATGATGCTTATAATGCAAGCCCAACATCAATGAAAGCAGCTATTCATATGCTAGAAAGTCTAGATCAGTATGCTGGGAAGATTGTTGTTCTCGGTGACATGCTAGAGCTTGGAGACAATGAGAGAGAGTTCCACTATGAAATAGGTAAGGAATTGGACCCGGAAAAAATTCAATATGTTTTCACTTATGGAGAACTAGCGAAAAATATTACAGAAAGTGCAAAGACTTCATTCTCTCATAATAATGTATTTGCATTTTCGGACAAACAAGAACTTATTCAATCATTACTATCGGTTATAAAGGGAGACGAATGGATACTAGTAAAAGGTTCTAGGGGCATGAAGCTTGAAGAAATAGTTAAAGCCATAAAAAAAGACTAAAACATCACAAAAAAACAAATATGATTATTACTATTTATTTTTATTATAAAAAGGGAATACTATATAAAGAACTAACGTTTCCTTAAAAGAGAAGGCAATTTGGGATTTTCTTCGCGTTGAAATCTCAACCTATTAATGGTAACATAACCATACATCGTTTACACTTTTTGCCGTAACTCTTTATTAATAAGGCTTGGTTAAATAATTATGTGCTATTTATATTCTGTAAGGTAAACGTTCGGCTAGTTATACTGATAGAACGCTCTTACATTCCCTACAGGAAAATTTTTAGCATTGCTGATTAACAAAGCTGTTTTAAAAAAGAGTATCTTTTTTTGTTTTATTTCGGGGAAACGAGGTTTATTGGCCCTGTTTAGTTATAAAGGAGAATGAGAAGCATTGACGAATTTTTCAGAATTAAATTTAAGCCCCTCTATATTAAAATCATTGAAGAGAATGGGCTTTGAAGAGGCATCACCTATTCAAGCAAAAACCATACCTTTAAGTACACAAGGTAAAGATATTATTGGGCAAGCGCAAACTGGAACTGGAAAAACAGCAGCGTTTGGAATTCCGCTCATTGAAAAAATTGATATTAAAAATCCAAACATTCAGGGGATAATTATCGCACCTACCCGTGAATTAGCGATTCAAGTATCAGAAGAATTGTATAAAATTGGCTACGATGCAAGAACGAAAGTATTAGCAGTCTATGGTGGCCAAGATATTCAACGACAAATTAGAGCGTTAAAAAAGGGACCACAAATTATTGTTGGTACACCAGGTCGAATTCTTGATCATATCAAACGACGTACATTAAAGCTTGATCAAGTTTCAACATTAATTCTTGATGAAGCCGATGAAATGCTAAATATGGGATTCATTGATGATATTGAATCTATTTTATCTAGTGTCCCTGAAGAACGTCAAACATTACTTTTCTCAGCAACGATGCCGGATCCTATTCGTAGAATTGCTGAAAAATTTATGGATAACCCTGAATTGGTTCGGGTAAAAGCAAAAGAAATGACTGTTCCTTTAATTGAACAATATTATGTAAAAGTACATGAAAAAGAAAAGTTTGATGTCCTTTCACGATTAATTGATGTTCAATCACCTGAACTTGCTATTGTATTTGGACGTACAAAGCGTCGTGTTGATGAATTAGCGAATGCCTTAAATCTAAGAGGATATTTAGCAGAAGGTATTCATGGTGATCTTAGCCAAGCTAAACGTTTATCTGTTCTACGGAAATTTAAAGACGGGAAAGTTGATGTTTTAGTAGCAACAGACGTTGCTGCTCGTGGATTAGATATTTCAGGCGTCACACATGTATATAACTATGATATTCCTCAAGATCCAGAAAGCTATGTTCACCGAATTGGCCGAACAGGGCGTGCTGGTAAGGAAGGAATGGCAATCACATTTGTCAGCCCGCGTGAAATGGGCTATCTAAAGATTGTTGAACAAACTACGAAAAAAAGAATGACACCAATGCGTCCTCCAACTTGGGATGAAGCATTTGGAGGCCAAATTCGTGTCTCTATGGAGAAGCTTAATGAAGTAGTTAAAGAAGGCAATCTTAACGAGTATGTAACGGTAGCGAATGAATTATTGGCAGAAAATGAAGCGGCACAAATCATTGCAGCTGCTCTAAAACTGATGACAAAAGAACCTGATAAAACGCCTGTCCACATAACTGAGGAACGTCCTCTTCCGATGAAAAAGGATGGACAAAAGTCTTCTTCTTCTAGACGTGGGAAACATTCATATAATAGTAATAAAGGCGGAAATGGCGGCCGGAAGCCAAAAAGATCTGGCAGAAGAGAATTCAATAGAGATCATAATCGATCTAAATAAGTAAAATCGAATATTAAATAAGTAATACGGGGCCTAAAAAAGAGTAAGCGATTATCAGGCTGGATAATAAAGAGGAGGATTGATTTCTTCCTCATTGAAAATAGAGCTTGCTAAACAAAAGCAATCGGAGTGATGTCCGGTTGCTTTTATTTTCGTTTAGGAAATTATAAAATATTTGCTTGTAGGGGCTAATCAAGGTGCTTACGCAATTTCGAGTTTACTAGTATTCTGATTTACGAATACTAAAATACCATAATCCTAGTAAAAGTCCCGTAATAAGCCCAAAAATATGTGCAGTTACATTTATATTTGTTTCAAAAAAGGTCATAACGAGGGCAATAACTATAATAGGTATAATAATTTGTTGATTAACTCTTTTCATTCTACGTTTATTATATAGGACCATAGCTAAATAGATGCCAAATAGACCAAATATAGCTCCGCTAGCACCCACATGCATATAAGTAAGTGGTAGAAGCATGAAGGTCGCGATATTTGCAATAAAACCAGAAACAAGATAAGACCAACAGAAAATCCATTTTCCGAGTGATCTTTCTAAGAATGGACCAAATATAATAAGCGACAGGGAATTAAAGAGTAAGTGTGAAAAACTACTATGGAGAAAAATAGGGGTAAACAGACGCCAATATTCCCCTTCAGCAATATATAAATTCACCCCAGCTAAACTTTGAAAGATGAATTTATAAGGGATAAAAGGGATAAAATTCATAATATATAAGAGTAACTGTAGTAAAATAATAGTGCTAATGATTGGATAGCTTCTCACATACCGTGAAAAACTCTCGTTACGAATAAACATCATGGAAACTCCTTTCAGAAAGATTAATACTTTTACATATTATGTATGCAACATTTTTGTACAATAGAAGGGGTTGGTAAAATGATTCAGGGGATTGGAATAGATATAATAGAGATCGATCGAATACATGAATTAAGGATTCGTCAATCACAGTTTCCGAAAAGAATATTAACTGAAAAAGAGTTAGAACACTATGAGACCATTAAGGAATCTAGAAAATCTGAATTTCTAGCGGGCAGGTTTGCTGCAAAAGAAGCTTTCTCCAAAGCATTTGGAACAGGTATTGGTAAGGATCTGTCTCTCCAAGATATGGAGATTGCAGTCGATGATAGAGGAAAGCCGTTTTTTAAAAAACCAAGAGAAATCGGTGTCCATCTATCTATTACACATAGTAGAGATTACGCAGCTGCTCAAGTCGTTATAGAAGCAACCTGAAAAATACTAACCCATTTGCATATTCCTTTAGGTTGTCTCATATATTCATAGTGCGATAGGAGAGACAAGGCTTATTTGAACATTTCTATAAGTTCGTATCAATTACAAAAAAATTAAAGCATAATGGAACTTTGGTAAATGATAAAACTTGCCTTTCTCTTCACCAACGAAAATCACACTATGAAGGGGTTGAAGGGATGAAAAGAAAGGTTTGGATGCTTGTTGTGGCTCTCACAGCAGTTTTAGTACTATCAGCTTGTGGATCCAAATCGCAAGAAGATGTAGTTAAGCATTTAAATGAAAAGATGGGGGAAATGAAGGGGTACAAGGCTAAAGCAAAAATGACCTTGCAAATGGGGAATGAACCACAAACATACGATATTGAAATTTGGTATAATAAACCAAATTTTTACCGAGTTCATTTGAAAAATGACAAAAAAGAACAAAGCCAAATGATATTGAGAAATAAAGAAGGGGTATATGTTTTAACCCCTGCACTTAATAAAAGCTATAAATTTCAAAGTGACTGGCCCAAAAATAGTAGTCAAGCTTATTTATACGAATCACTTGTAAAGGATATATTAATGGATAAGGATGCAAAATTTAAATCGACAAAGGATCAATATGTCTTTGAAACGAAAACAAGATACCAAAATAATAAAATGCTACCTTATCAAGAAATTATTTTTAATAAAAAGAATCTATCCCCTGAAAGGGTAAAAGTGATGGATACTGATCGTAAAACATTAGTCTCTGTAGAATTCACTAAAGTAGAGTTCAATGCGAAATTTGATGATAATGCATTTGATACAGACAAGAATTTGACTAGTTCGAAACTTGAAATTCCTGTAAATGCAAAACCAGAGGGTAATGAATTTACTGTGAAGTATCCAACTGCTAATATTGGTAATATGGATCTCCTTGATGAGAATGAAATCAATACTGGAAATGGAAAACGAGTTGTTTTAACGTACACAGGAGACAAATCATTTACAATGATTCAAGAAAAAGCGGAATTTGTTCCAACTGCTATGATGCTTCCAACACAAGTAGATGGTAAAATTGTTGACTTAGGATTTGCTGTTGGAGCATTAACAAGTAATTCAATTTCTTGGACAAATGATGGGGTGGACTATATGATTGCTTCTAAGGATTTATCAGAAAGTGAATTAATTGAAGTTGCCCAATCAGTACAATCAGAGCCTGTAAAATAATTTTAATTCCAAATTAACTCCAAGCTCATAAATAAAAATTCAGATGCAGCAGGTTCATTTTCTAGAACCTGTTTTCTTTTTTGTAAATAATATGATTTAATGGGGAATGAATAAGATCTTTAAGAGGTTGTTCAAAAAGTCCGGGAAAAATAGCTGGCGAATTTCTTCGTCAACTTGCTGCTCCGCTCCTCACGTATTATTAGCATACGCTCCGGTGCTCAGAGTCTCGCGTTTCCTCGAACTTCTCGGCTCTTTTTGTCCTCCTTTTTGAACATGCACATTTAATGGAATTAGGAAGTGGATTTGATGAGCAAAGTAACTCCGTTTTTTCGAGATACTTGGGTAGAAATCAATTTGGATCAATTAACAGAAAACGTTACATTAATTAAAAATCACTTGCCTAGTGAAATGAAAATATTTGCAGTCGTAAAAGCAAATGCCTACGGACATGGTGATGTACAAATTGGCAAAACAGCTTTACAAGCAGGTGCATTCGGTTTAGCAGTTGCCTTTCTTGACGAAGCTATTTCATTAAGAAATAGTGGGATTCAGTCTCCGATTCTAGTATTAGGTGCAAGTCGAGCATGTGATGCCCCTGTAGCTGCTAAACATGGAATTGCATTAACTGTTTTCCAAAGGGAATGGCTGGAAGAGGCTGTGAGTTTTCTAAATAAAGACAAGCTGCTTGTACACGTGAAATGTGATACCGGTATGGGGCGAATTGGTGTTAGGGAAATAAAGGACTTAAAAGAAGTCGAAACCTTTATTCGCCATTCAGAATGCATTCAATTTGAGGGGCTTTTTACCCATTTTGCAACTGCTGATGAACTTGATGATCATTATTATAAATTGCAGCTGCATCGTTTTAAAGAAATGGTTGAAGCGTTAGATGAAAAACCTCCATTGATTCATTGTGCTAATAGTGCTACAGCCCTAAGATTTGATCAATCTGAATTTAATGCTGTTAGATATGGAATCGCTATGTATGGATTGTCTCCATCAGAAGAAATAAAAAAAATACTGCCTTTTCCTTTACATGAGGTTTTCTCTTTGCATACAAAAATTGTACATGTAAAAAAAGTTCAAGCAGGAGAAGGAGTTAGCTATGGTTCCGTTTATAAGACTGAAAAAGAGGAATGGATAGCAACATTGCCTATAGGCTATGCAGATGGATGGCTTCGTAAATTACAAGGTCAAGAGGTTCTAGTCGAAGGAAGGAGAGTCCCGATCGTAGGACGTATTTGCATGGATCAATGTATGGTTAGACTTTCACACCCTGTTGCAGTAGGAACAACTGTTACGTTGATTGGAAAACAAGGGAATGAATCGATTACAATAGATGAGATAGCTAAGAAGCTCGAAACAATTAATTATGAAATCCCATGTATAACTTCAACAAGGATTCCGAGAGTCTATATTCAAGATGGAAAGATTGTTGAAGTAGTAAATCGATTATTATAATCACTAAAATCCCTAATTATATAATTACATGCATAATTGGTAGATTTTTATGGCGATAATAGTTAGGAATGCACAATTTATCTTTGCATATAGTTAATTTGATGGTATTATTAAATTGGTATTTAAGAATCGGTGTGTAGTGATTGGTGGAGGTGTAGTTTGTGTCTGAATCCAGCGCAACAACGGAAATATTAATTCGGTTACCGCAACAACTATTATTAGAACTTGATGGATTTGCTGAACAAGAGAATGTAAATCGTAATGAATTTATTTATCGCGCTACAAAGATGTATCTTCGTGAGCGTAAAAAGAGACAAATTCGTGAATCAATGAGACGCGGCTACATGGAAATGGCTAAAATAAATTTAGCAATAGCATCTGAGGCGATTCAAGCAGAATACGAAGCAGAACATACAGTAGAACGCTTAGTAAGCGGAGGTTAGTCCTTTGATTGTTAAGCGTGGTGACGTGTATTTTGCTGACCTTTCCCCTGTTGTCGGTTCCGAACAAGGAGGAGTCCGTCCTGTTCTAGTAATACAAAACGACATTGGGAATCGGTTTAGTCCCACTGTAATTGTTGCTGCCATTACAGCGCAAATCCAAAAAGCAAAACTTCCAACACATGTAGAAATTGATGCAAAGCGTTATGGCTTTGAACGCGATTCTGTTATTTTGCTTGAACAAATTCGCACAATTGATAAACAACGCTTAACAGACAAAATCACACATCTAGATGAAGAAATGATGGAAAAAGTGGACGATGCACTGCAAATTAGTTTAGGACTTATAGAATTTTAAAACAAGAAACGCTCACATTATAAAGAGGGTTTCTTTTTTTGTATTTAAGACATATATCCAGGGTTACAACATATTAAAATTGGCGTTAAGATTTTTAACAATCTTAACGAACATAGTTCTAATAATACCGACTAAAATTATTGGGTAAATTGACCTATTGCCCTAATTACAAATGACCTAGATAATGATTTGGAGATAAAACAACAAAAAACTGGGGGATTAACTAATGGAAGTTCAATCCTGCGTAAAAATATTAAACGAGTGGGACATCGTTTCTGTTCGTCAATTAGGACGTAACGCTGCAAAAGAGCTGCACTTTGGAATAGTTGACCAAGCAAGAATTACTACTGCTATAAGTGAATTAGCAAGAAATATTTTTCTTTATGCTGGTCAAGGACAAATTTGTATAGAAAAGGTCTTCAAGGACGGAAAGACAGGTTTGAAAATTATTGCTGAAGATAATGGTCCTGGGATTGAAGATATCCAAAAGGTAATAGAAGAAGGGTTTTCTACTTCAAAAGGTTTAGGTGCAGGCTTACCAGGTGTTAAACGTTTGATGGATGAATTCGATATTGTTTCTACGCCTAATAAAGGGACAACTGTTATTTCCACAAAGTGGCTCCGGTAGTGGAGTAGAATTTTTACAGAAATTAAAATGGCGAAGTAATTTTTTCATAAAGATAGATATTATGCCCTTTATTATTGTGAGCTTGCGATAGCAAGCTTTTTCCTTTTATAAAGAAAATGTTAGAATATATACATGTTAAGATGCTTTCGATATAAAAGGCTGTTTTTGCATAGATGGTGGTTTTTCGTACATAGTTCAAATCCTTAAATAAATTTGCTACGTGCTCTTTTCTTAATCCCACACTCATTTTGATAGCAGTAAACAACCGTAAAAATCCTACTAGATATTTACTGCGTAAAATCTCTGCAGATTTTTACTCTGTTATAAAAAGCAACAAAGTTTATGAAAAGAGCCTTATAAAAAGAAAAGTAGGTGGAAATATGGTTGAACAAACGATCGAAATAAAAAAACAATTGCAACATCGATTGTCTAAAGAACTTAATTTTTCTGGAAAGCAGATTCACAATGTGATATCACTGCTTGAGGAAGGAAATACAGTCCCGTTTATCGCTCGTTATCGAAAGGAAATGACAGGGGCATTAGATGAAGTCCAAATAAGGGCAATTATGGATAGATGGAATTATATTCAAAACCTTGAACAACGGAAAGATGAAGTTATTCGCTTAATTGATGAACAAGGAAAATTAACAGAAGAGCTAAAGAAAAGCATTTTAAGTGCAGATAAGCTGCAAATTGTTGAAGATTTATATAGACCTTATAAACAAAAAAGACGTACAAAAGCAACCATAGCAAAAGAAAAAGGGTTAGAACCGTTAGCTGAATGGATGATGACTTTCCCGCAAGACAAAGATATTCACGAAGAAGCTTTAAGATATATATCTGATGAAAAAGAAATACATACTGTAGAAGATGCTCTTACTGGAGCAAAGGATATAATTGCTGAATGGATATCAGATGATGCAGCCCATCGAGATTGGATTCGTAAAGAAACCTTTAAAACAGGAATCATTTCATCAACCGTAAAAAAAGAAGAAAAAGACGATAAAAAGGTTTTTGAGATGTACTATGCATATGAAGAGCCGGTACGTAAAATTGTACCCCACCGAATTCTTGCCTTAAATCGTGGTGAAAAGGAAGAAGTTCTTCGTGTATCCATTCAACCTGACATAGAAAAAATAATTGGTGAACTTAATCGTAAAATCATAAAAAGTGAACATTCCAGTGTATCTGCCTATGTGAAAGAGGCTATAGATGATGGGTATAAACGTTTAATACAGCCTTCTATTGAAAGAGAAATTCGTAATGAACTAACTGAAAAAGCGGAAGATCAATCTATTCATATTTTTTCTGAGAACCTTCGTAATCTTTTATTACAGCCGCCATTAAAAGGAAGAGTTGTCTTTGGTGTCGACCCTGCCTATCGTACAGGGTGTAAGCTTGCTGTGGTAAATGAAACGAGCAAAGTATTAAATATTGATGTGATTTACCCGCATCCTCCAAAAGCAAAACCAGAAGAAGCAAAGAAGAAATTCATTCAAATTCTAAAGCAATTTAAGGTAGAAATCATTGCGATTGGAAATGGCACTGCTTCTCAAGAAACTGAGCGATTTGTAGCAGAAATACTAAAAGAAGTGTCTGAAGATATTTCTTATATAATAGTAAATGAAGCAGGGGCAAGTGTATATTCTGCATCTGATCTTGCCCGAGAAGAGTTTCCGGATTTGCAAGTAGAAGAAAGAAGTGCCGTTTCGATAGCAAGGAGATTACAAGATCCGTTAGCGGAATTAGTAAAAATTGATCCGAAATCTGTTGGAGTGGGACAATATCAGCATGATGTTTCCCAGAAAAAATTAAACGAATCTCTTACCTTTGTTGTAGAAACCGCTGTTAACCAAGTTGGAGTAAATGTAAATACAGCCTCCTCCTCATTATTACAATATGTTTCCGGCTTAAGTAAATCAGTTGCTAACAACATTGTTAAATTTCGAAATGAGACAGGTAAAATTAATAACCGAAAACAACTAAAGAGTATTCCGAGGTTGGGATCGAAAACATATGAGCAAAGTATTGGGTTTTTACGAATTATTGATGGAGATGATCCGCTTGATAAAACACCCATACATCCAGAAAATTATGATGCAGTAAAAACATTATTAAATAAGATTAATTGTTCAACCGCAGATATTGGAACGGAAAAGTTAAAAAAATCCATTGCTTCATTTTCAATTTCCGATCTCTCCCAGCAACTAGGTATCGGAGAGTTGACACTCCGGGATATTATTGATGCTTTAAACCGCCCCGGACGTGATCCGCGTGATGAATTACCAACACCTTTGTTGAAGAAAGATATTTTAAAATTGGAAGATTTAAAAGTAGGCATGGAAATGCAAGGTACAGTAAGAAATGTAGTGGATTTTGGAGCCTTTATAGATGTTGGAGTAAAAGAGGATGGCCTAGTTCATATATCTAAGCTTAGTAATAAATTTGTGAAGCATCCGTTAGATGTCGTTTCATTAGGTGATATTGTTACTGTATGGGTAGAAAAAGTTGATTTACAAAAAGGTAGATTATCGTTAACCATGTTAAATGACTAGTGTATTGCTTTATTAATGGCGTGTATTTTTTACACGCCTTTTTTCTATTGTTATTAAGACATAGATTTTTTATCGTTTAGGAAATTATAAAATATTCGCACTGTGGATTAGCTTATGAAGAGCCAGGTTTACGTCTAGCGCAAGCAGCCGTCGGCTAGCAGATTTCTCCGTCTCCTCCCTACGATAAGTCAACAGCGGCTCGTGAACTACCTCACCGTGTTTCCTTTATCTCAGTCGAAGACTACGAAATCCGTACGCCGATGAGCAAGGCGCTTGCGCTTTTGTTCTGAGCAGCATTTATTTTGATAGAAGAACCAGCATTGATTTAGAAGCTTTATTTGATATCGATCTTTCTCACAAAAAGCCCGGCGCATTTGATTTTGAAACCAAGTAGGCATTAGCTCATATCCCCCTCCTGTGCATAAGTAGGTTAATACCTAATATATGCTATAATAGGTTGTCTTGTTTCGAGTTAAAAGGGGGGAATTGAATTGAATAATGAACAGCTTCAAGCTTTAGTTGAAAAAATATCAATATATTCCTTTGGAAAGCCTTTTAAGCATGATGCTATATTTAATTCAAGACTTCGTACAACGGGTGGACGGTATTTGTTGAGCACACATAATATTGAAATAAATCGGAAGTATTATGATCAATTTGGGGAGCAAGAATTGATCGGGATCATTAAGCATGAGTTATGTCATTATCACCTGCACCTTGAAGGAAAAGGATATAAGCACCGTGATGCTGACTTTAAAAAATTATTAATAGAAGTTGATGCACCGAGATTTTGTTCACCACTTAAAAATGAATCAATGAAAAAAGCACGAACAATTTATGTATATGTCTGTACTGAATGTAGTACAATATTTAAGCGAAAAAAAAGAATTGATGTTAGTCGCTATGTCTGTGGAAAATGTAAAAGTAAGATAAAGTTAAAGATAAAAACGCAGGCTTAAAAAAAATCAAAAAACTAGTTGACATCTAATATAATTCTAATTATAATTTTAAGAGTCGACAAGATGATTTGTCGTTCCGCAGTAGCTCAGTGGTAGAGCTATCGGCTGTTAACCGATCGGTCGTAGGTTCGAATCCTACCTGCGGAGCCATTGGAGAAGTACTCAAGTGGCTGAAGAGGCGCCCCTGCTAAGGGTGTAGGTCGGGTAACCGGCGCGAGGGTTCAAATCCCTCCTTCTCCGCCAGAAAGTTCAAAAATTACGTGGCCCGTTGGTCAAGCGGTTAAGACACCGCCCTTTCACGGCGGTAACACGGGTTCGAATCCCGTACGGGTCATCAGAAAAGCCGAAGTACCTTGCTCATCCGCTAGTCGATAGGTGCTGCAGCTAGACAAGTTTAAACTTGTTAATTCTGATAAATATTTATAACAAAATTGGTCCGGTAGTTCAGTTGGTTAGAATGCCTGCCTGTCACGCAGGAGGTCGCGGGTTCGAGTCCCGTCCGGACCGCCATTTTAAAGTAAATGTACTTTAGTTTTTAAAAAAAATATTGGGCTATAGCCAAGTGGTAAGGCAACGGACTTTGACTCCGTCACTCGTTGGTTCGAATCCAGCTAGCCCAGCCATTTTTTTATTTTTGAGCCATTAGCTCAGTCGGTAGAGCATCTGACTTTTAATCAGAGGGTCGAAGGTTCGAGTCCTTCATGGCTCACCAAAGTTTTTTGCTTAAGCAAAATAACTTACCATAATGCGGGTGTGGCGGAATTGGCAGACGCACCAGACTTAGGATCTGGCGCCGCAAGGCGTGGGGGTTCGACTCCCTTCACCCGCACCAAAAAAATCTTGACTTTTATCTAGCTGTTTGTTACTATAATTTATGTCGCTTTTTTATGCGGTCGTGGCGGAATGGCAGACGCGCTAGGTTGAGGGCCTAGTGGGGGCAACCCCGTGGAGGTTCAAGTCCTCTCGGCCGCACCAATATAAAAAATGCGCCCGTAGCTCAATTGGATAGAGCGTTTGACTACGGATCAAAAGGTTAGGGGTTCGACTCCTCTCGGGCGCGCCATCTATAGAAACGAAGTTGAAAGTATATATAAAGTATTGCTTCGAAACAAATATCTTTATTTAACCTCTAATATCTAAGCCGGGAAGTAGCTCAGCTTGGTAGAGCACATGGTTTGGGACCATGGGGTCGCAGGTTCGAATCCTGTCTTCCCGACCATTATAATTTTATATTTCGCGGGTGTAGTTTAGTGGTAAAACTACAGCCTTCCAAGCTGTTGTCGTGGGTTCGATTCCCATCACCCGCTCCAAAAAAAACTCTTGACATTGATTAACAGAAATGTCAAGATAAAAAAGTTGCTAATGTAATAGATTGATCTTTGAAAACTGAACAAAACGAAACGTCAATTAATTAACTTTTTATGAGCTATATCAAACATCTTTTTGGAGAGTTTGATCCTGGCTC
>NZ_JBNNWS010000022.1:0-60007 GCF_050281185.1 Heyndrickxia sp. NPDC080065
ACACCCGTTCCCATCCCGAACACGGAAGTTAAGCTTCTCAGCGCCGATGGTAGTTGGGGGCTCTCCCCCTGCAAGAGTAGGACGTTGCCAGGCTAGTATAATTAATATTATTAATATCGTCGCGGGGTGGAGCAACGAGCGTTACTCCATTGAATAAACTGCGAGTTGTACCGATTGAGCGGCTACTTGAATAAGCTTTCTGAAATCGGGACAGTCTTATGATAAGCTTTGTGCATAGAATAAATATCATTATTATCGTCGCGGGGTGGAGCAGTCTGGTAGCTCGTCGGGCTCATAACCCGAAGGTCGTAGGTTCAAATCCTACCTCCGCAATAAGTGCCGAAAAACGAAACTTTGTTTCGTTTTTTTTTTTAGGCTCTTTTCGTAAACTTTGTTGTTATTAACATCAAGTAAAAATAGGTACTAGGATTTTTACGGTTCTATTTTATCATCTTACTTGGAATTTAAGACTTATTATATAGGGAAAAGAGCACGTAAAAAAATTATTCTAGCCCTGTAAATCTATCCGAAAAACAACAATCTATTCGAAAACAGCCTTTTTATATAAAGTATATAATTTCGTCATACCATAGTCTCGATATTATGGTTTTTTTAAAAGATTTTAAAAAGAAAAAGGTTGACCCGACAACTTGAATCAACCTTGAAAATAGTAAGTTATTCATGTGCTTTTTTAAATTCTTTAATTACCTTTTGAAAACGATCTGTATAATTTGTGAATACTCCTGTTACTCCCCACTCTAACGCTTTTCTCATATCCTCTTCAGTATTTACTGTATAAGGATGGATGTGGAGATGGTGACTTCTAATCTTTTGAACATATGCTTTATCTATTCTACTGAAACTTGGTCCTACTCCTATTGCATAAGTTTTTATCGTTTCTATTTCTTCATCTGTTATTGTAGCAGGTTCTGAATAAGAAAGAAGCTGTACCAATGGTATAGTAGGACTTAAATGATGGACTTTTTGTAAGCTTTCTTTGCTAAAAGATTGAATGATGACATTACTTGAACGTCCATTTGAACCGATTAATTTGTATTTTTTAAGAGTTTCAATTAGCTTTTCTTCCATACCTGGATAAACTTCAGGTGATTTAGTTTCGATATAGTATTTTGACCCTTTTCCAAAGGTTTGTATGATTTCTTCTAGGGTGGGTACTTGTAATCCTTCATATTCTGGTTTCGCATTTTGTGGATATTGTCGATTGAACCATGAACCAGCATCAAGCTGCTTGATTTCCTTTAGTGTTAAATCTTTTACTCTACCCGTTCCGTTGGTTGTTCGATTGACAGTTTCATCATGCATGGCAATTAAGGATCCATCTTTTGTCATCTGTAAATCGATTTCAATATAGTCTCCTTTCATTTGCTCGCCTAATCGGTATGATGGAATGGTATGTTCAGGAGCATATCCGGAAGCACCGCGGTGTGAAATCGTTAGGATCTTTTCCTCTGGTGATGGCAAATTAGCTTCATCTTTACTCGCAAAAGCAATTGTCGAAGCAGCATGGAAGATGAACCCGACACTCAATAAACATAGTCCCATTTTTTTGAAGCTTTTTTTCATTCCTCATCTCTCCCTTCTTATTTCAATGTTATTGTAAGAAAGAAGTGTAAAGTTTCTACTATAAAAATATTAATAATTGGTTAATCAATCAAAGATAAGAAATATTTACTATTTCAATAGTTTGTACGAATTATACAGGTGTATTCTTTCTATAGTTCAATTGTTGAAGGTATGGATACAATCATAAATTTTAAAGATCTATTTTGTTTGCCTTTTTTTGCTCATTTAATGAAAATGATGTAAACTACGAATAGGCAGAAGTCCCTTAGGATCAATATCTAAGGGTTTTTTAAAAGGTAAGAAAGTATAAAATTTACTAAGGATATTAGACATGAAAAGTGTCTGTTGTGTCTAGCTCCAGCGCCTATTGGCTAGCGGATTTCTCCGTCTTCTCCCTACGATAAGTCAACATCGACTCGTCCCTCGCCGTGTTTCCTTTATCTCAGTCGAAGACTACGAAATCCGTACGCTAGAGCTGCGGCGCTTGCGCTTTTCTTATCATCAATAAAGTCCCTGTTTTGGGAGTAAATTAGAGGAGACTGTTATGAAGATATATGAATGGCTGTCTAAAGGGCCGGAGGATACTTCTTCACTTGCTCAAAAAATTGCTGAAAAGCTTGCAGCTAAAGATGTCCTTTTATTAGAAGGAGATCTTGGTGCAGGGAAAACGACATTTACAAAGGGGATAGCACTAGGATTAGGGATACAAAAAAATGTTAGCAGTCCTACATTTACGATTATTAAAGAATATCATGGGAAAATTCCTTTGTACCATATGGATGTATACCGTTTACAGGATTCAAGTGAGGATTTAGGTTTTGATGAGTATTTTGAAGGTGATGGTGTGACCATAGTTGAATGGGCACATTTAATTGAGGACCAATTGCCGAAAGAATATTTAGCCGTTTCTATTTTTCGTATTGGAGATATGGAAAGGAAATTTGAATTTAAGCCAGTCGGAGAACGTTATGAATTATTGTGTGAGGAGCTATTTTCATGAAAGTGCTAGCAATCGATACATCTAATTATGCATTAGGCATTGCATTATTAGATCGTGACAAGGTGATAGGAGAATATATTACAAATTTAAAGAAAAACCATAGTATTCGAGTCATGCCTGCGATTCAGCAGCTTATGAATGATTGTGAAATAACACCTTCAGATCTTGAAAAAATAGTGGTTGCTAAGGGGCCAGGTTCCTATACTGGGGTTAGAATTGGTGTGACCATTGCAAAAACAATGGCTTGGAGTTTAGGGATACCTCTTGTTGGAATATCAAGTCTTGCACTAATGGCGGGTGTAGGCAGACATTTTCAAGGGTCTGTTTCACCACTTTTTGATGCAAGAAGAGGACAAATTTATACTGGATTATATCACTACAATGGTTCTACATTAGAAACAGAAATAAGTGATTGTAATATCTTAACAGTCGAATGGGCAGAAAAGTTAAAGAGACTTGAGAAGTCCATATTATTTGTCGGGAATGATGTAGAGCTTCATAAAGATACATTGGTTAATACGTTAGGGGATAGAGCGATTTTTGCGAGTCTAACGGAACATAATCCTAGACCGAGTGAGCTCGGACTTCTTGGAATGGATTTACCTGGTGAAGATATTCATTCCTTTGTACCTAATTATATTCGTTTGGTCGAAGCAGAAGCGAAGTGGCTGGAATCACAAAAAAGTGAAGGAAAAGAACTATGATGGATTATCAGTTACGAAAGGCAACTTTAGCTGACTTAGATGGAATAATGGAAGTAGAATTAAAATCCTTTTCTTTACCTTGGTCAAGAGATGCTTTTTATAATGAATTTGTGAAAAATCATTTTGCTGTATACTTTGTAATTGAAGATAGGGATAAAATTATAGGGTATTGTGGTGTTTGGCTTGTAGTTGATGAGGCTCACATTACCAACATTGCAATTTTACCTGAGTATCGTGGAAAAAAATTAGGTGAATTATTATTAAGAAGTATGATGGATTTTTCTATCAAGTCTGGCGCTAGATCAATGACATTAGAGGTAAGGGTAAGCAATACAATTGCTCAATCCTTATACAAGAAATTAGGTTTCTTTGAAGGTGGAGTCAGGAAAAGCTATTACTCTGATAACCAAGAGGATGCCTTAGTCATGTGGGTGAATTTATAATGAAAAAGGATTTAATTGTTTTAGGAATAGAAACGAGCTGTGATGAAACGGCTGCAGCTGTAATAAAAAATGGGACGAAAATTTTATCTAATATTGTTGCTTCCCAAATTGAAAGTCATAAAAGATTTGGCGGAGTTGTCCCGGAGCTGGCATCAAGGCATCATGTTGAACAAATTACAATTGTCATCGAAGAGGCTTTAGAAAAAGCCGAGGTAACGTTTCAAGATATTGATGCAATAGCTGTCACCGAAGGTCCCGGCCTAGTTGGAGCACTATTAGTTGGAGTAAATGCAGCTAAGGCCATTGCTTTTGCGAAAAATATTCCACTGGTTGGTGTTCATCATATTGCAGGGCATATTTATGCTAATCGGCTGATTAAAGAAATGAGCTTTCCTTTATTATCCTTGGTTGTGTCAGGCGGGCACACGGAATTAGTGTTAATGAAGGAACATGGTGAATTTGAAGTAATAGGAGAAACAAGAGATGATGCAGCTGGAGAAGCCTATGATAAGGTAGCGAGGACACTTAATCTCCCTTATCCTGGCGGTCCTCATATCGATCGACTCGCACATGAAGGTTCACCAACCATTGATTTACCGAGAGCTTGGTTGGAGGAAGATACCTATGATTTCAGTTTTAGTGGTTTAAAATCAGCAGTTATTAACACCCTTCACAATGCAGAACAGAAAGGTATTACTGTGGATCCTAAAAATATGGCCGCAAGCTTTCAAGCAAGCGTTATTGACGTACTAGTAACGAAAACTTTAAAAGCTGCTAAAGAATTTAATGTTAAGCAAGTATTATTATCAGGTGGAGTAGCTGCGAATAAAGGGTTAAGATCTGAGCTTGAATCAGAATTCGCTGATATCAATAATATTGAGTTAGTGATTCCGCCGTTAAACTTATGCACAGATAATGCAGCAATGATTGCGGCAGCTGGAAGTATCCTGTTTGAAAAAGGAAAAAGAAGTGAGTATTCGTTAAATGCAAATCCAAGTTTAGATATTGAAAACTTTTAGGAGTATGCTGCAATTAGCATGCTTCTTTTTTACTGTCGAAAAGAAAGCTATTTAGTCAAAATCTGGGTCGGAAGAATGATTCGGCTGAAGACCTGGAGTATTTTTCTGTCCACAGGTTAAGAAAGTATAAAATTTTATACTAAATAAATTATTTAACCAGTGTAGTTTCTGTCTAGCTCCAGCGCTTCCGCTTTTCTTAACATGTGAATAAATAAAATACGAACAACTGTTGTTGTGCACATGTTGTGGATAAATTGTTGATAAAGTAATGGTGTTGTGAATAAATTATTAGAGTAAAATTAGATTTTCTGTGGATAATGTGTATAAGTTTGTTGATAATATCATAAATGCACACAAAATAATATTTTTCTAACAGGTCCATCGAACTATAATTGTGGACAATTATGTGGAAAAAATAATGAGGGTGAACATATCTGTTTGATAACTAAGTTCACCCTCATCTAGTTTTATACTAATTCCTCTATTTCTGACCACTCCTCCATTAAATGGTCAATTTTCTCTTTTATATCGCTAATGTCTTTATTAAGTTCGGTTACTTTTTCATGGTCCTGATAAATTTCAGGTTCACATAGTAATGCTTCTTTAGTCTCTAATTCACTTTCAAGCTGTTCAACTAGAGTCTCAATTTCCTCTATCCTGCGCTTCCGTTGTCTTTCTAGTTTTTTTGCTTCTTTATCTAGTTGATATGATTGTTTTGCTGTATTAGGTTTATCTGATAGCGTTTCATGTTTTTTATTTTCTAGCTTTTTTAATTCCATCAATTCAAGCTGCTTTTCAATATAATAATCATAATCACCTAGAAATTCCTTTGTTCCTTTTTGAGAAAGTTCAATAACCTTCGTTGTTATTCTATTTATAAAATAGCGGTCGTGAGAAACAAAAAGGATAGTTCCTGGATAATCGATAAGAGCATTTTCTAATACTTCTTTACTATCTAGATCCAAATGGTTTGTAGGTTCATCAAGTATGAGGAAATTTGCTTTTTGCAGCAATAGTTTGGATAATGCGAGTCTCGCTTTTTCTCCACCACTAAGACTTGAAACTATCTTGAGAACATCATCTCCAGAAAATAAGAAGTTTCCTAAAACCGTACGTATTTCTTTTTCATCTTTTAATGGATAGTCATCCCATAATTCACTTAAAACCGTTTTATTGGATGATAGTTCGGCTTGCTCTTGATCATAGTAACCAATAGTAACATTTGATCCGTAATTTATTTTTCCAGATTGAAGCTTTAATTTCTTGATAAGGGTTTTTAAAAGAGTGGATTTCCCAACTCCATTCGGTCCTACAAGTGCTATACTTTCGCCTTTTTTAATAGATAATTGAATATCCTCTGCAATTATTTTGTCTTCATACCCAATGACCCCATCTACAAGAGTAAGGACTTCATTTCCACTTTGTTTTTCAATGTCAAATGAAAAAGTGGCAGATTTTTCATCACCTAACGGCCTGTCCATAATCGTCATTTTTTCGAGCTTTTTTCTGCGGCTTTGCGCTCTTTTAGTTGTGGAAGCTCTAGCTAAATTTCGCTGAATAAATTCTTGGAGCTTAGAGACTTCTTCTTGTTGTTTTTCATACTGCTTTAGTTCACGTTCGTATTGTTCTGCTTTTTGAACTAAATATTGACTGTAATTTCCGTGGTATTTTTGAATAGCATGACGAGAAAGCTCATACACTTGATTAACGACCTTATCTAAGAAATAACGATCATGAGAAACAATAAGGATAGCTCCGTCGTAGCCTTGTAAATATTGTTCCAGCCAAGAAAGAGTATCGATATCCAAATGGTTAGTTGGTTCGTCTAATATTAAAATGTCGGGCTTCGTCAAGAGTAATTTAGCAAGTGCAAGGCGAGTTTTCTGTCCTCCGCTTAATGTTTCAATCATTGTACGATAATCAAAGTCACTAAATCTGAGACCGTGGAGGACGGAACGAATATCTGCTTCATATTGATAGCCGCCAGAATCTTTAAAATGAATTTGTAAACGATCATATTCGGATAATACTTTATTGTAAAGATCAGTATTTTCATAATAGTTCGGGTCGGCAATTTTTTGCTCTAAATCTCTTAATTCCGACTCCATTTTTTGTAGGTCCTTAAAAACGGTTAACATTTCGTCCCAAATCGATAAATTCGATTCCAATCCCGTATTTTGAGCAAGGTAACCAATTGAAACATCCTTCGGTTTAATAATATCCCCGGAATCTAAAGATATTTGACCGGAGATAATTTTGAGTAATGTAGATTTTCCTGCTCCATTTCTACCAACGAGTGCAATCCGGTCCCTTTGCTGAATCTCTAATTTTATATTTGATAAAATAAGTTCAGCACCAAAATGTTTTGTTAGTTGTTGAACTTGTAATAAAATCATGATTATTTCACCTCATCTATATAGGTAGTGTAACGTATAGCAGAGTACTTCGGCAATGATTCCTGCGTTTTTACATATAGAGGATGTTCAAAAAGTCCGGGAAAAATAGCTGTCGAATTTCTTCTAATCCAGTTCCAGTGCCTAGCCCCTCGAGGTCAAATAACCTCTAACCTATGAAGTCAAAGAACAGACTTCATAGGTTAGAGAACATTTGCTTGTCGGGGCTGAACAAGGCACTTCCACTTTTTAAGTCAGCTCGCTGCTCCGCTCCTCACGTATTAAAAGCATACGCTCTGGTGCTCGCAGACTTCGCTTCCTCGAACTTCTCGGCTCTTTTTGTCCTCCTTTTTGAACACCCACATATAGGACAAGTTCACTAAAATAGTGTATGATGAATGAAGAGGTGTTTTAGATGTCTGAGCTTACACATTTTAATGATCAAGGCAGGGCGAAAATGGTTGATGTAAGCGCTAAACCTGAAACCGTTCGGACTGCGATTGCACGATCAAGTATCGAGCTGAGTAAAGAAATGTATCAATTGATTCACGAAAATAAAATGAAAAAAGGGGATGTTCTAGGGGTTGCACAAGTAGCTGGGATCATGGCTGCAAAAAAAACATGGGACCTCATCCCGATGTGTCATCCAATTCCAATAAACGGAATTAATATAGAATTTAATTGGGAACGAAAAAATGAACATCACTTTATCTTAAAGATCACTTCTAGTGTAAAAACGAAGGGAAACACAGGTGTAGAGATGGAAGCATTAACTGCTGCATCAATAACTGCTTTAACCGTCTATGATATGTGTAAAGCAGTAGATAAAGGAATGGTTATCGGCCCTACATTTTTAGTAGAGAAAACAGGCGGTGTTTCAAGTGCTGATTATCATAGGAGTTAGATGGGGGGCCAGCGTATGAATGAAGAATTAATAAAAATACCTCAAGCAACAGCTAAAAGGTTACCACTTTACTATCGATTTTTACAAAACTTACACTCATCTGGTAAACAACGTGTATCCTCGGCCGAATTAAGTGAGGCTGTGAAGGTTGATTCAGCAACGATTCGAAGGGATTTTTCTTACTTTGGAGCACTAGGAAAAAAAGGATATGGATATAACGTCAATTACCTTTTAACATTTTTCCGAAAAACCTTGGACCAAGATGAACTGACAAAAGTAGCACTTATCGGTGTCGGTAATTTAGGTACTGCTTTTTTAAATTATAACTTTTTGAAAAATAATAATACGAAAATAGAAATGGCTTTTGATATTGATCAAAAAAAAGTGGGCAAAAAAATCGGTAATGTAACGATTTACAGTTTAGATGAACTTGCCACACGTTTAATGGAAGAGGATATTCGAGTTGTTATTCTCACGGTACCGGCAGATGTTGCACAAAGGATTACAGATCAAGTGACAGGGACAAATGTAAAAGGTATATTAAATTTTACACCGGCTAGACTAAATGTACCTGCGTCTATAAGGGTTCATCATATTGATCTAGCAGTAGAATTACAGTCGTTAGTATATTTTTTAAAACACTATCCAAATGACACGGAAATTTCACAAGACTAAATGAAAACATAATGGATAAAACAAAAAATATCCTATATCATGTTAGTATGAGGAGGTGGGCCACGTGAGACCTGGTATTGGAAGTATTATTATCATTATAATTGTTGCCTTGCTAGTTTTTGGTCCGAAAAAATTACCGCAATTAGGTAGAGCTGCGGGGAATACTTTAAAAGAATTCAAAAACGCAACTAGAGGCTTAGCAGACGATGAAGAGGATGACGCAAAAAAAGATTCCAAAAGTGATTCTGTTAAGTAAAATGTAAGGATGAAATCATATGAGTCAAAAAAATATGACCATTTTCGAACATATATCCGAGTTAAGGAAGCGGCTGCTGATAATAGTCGTTTTCTTTATCTTGGCTGTAATTATAAGCTTTTTTCTTTCTCAGCCGCTCATACGTTTCCTTCAAACATCTGATTTAGCTAAAAATTTGACAATGAATGCTTTTCGGTTGACAGACCCTTTCAAAGTTTATATGGATATGACAGTATATTTAGCTATAGTTATTATCTTACCTGTTATCCTCTATCAATTGTGGGCATTTATAAGTCCGGGATTATATGAAAAAGAGCGAAAAATTACCTTAAGCTATATACCAATAGCAGTGTTATTATTTCTTGCTGGTGTCGCTTTTTCTTATTTTGTTTTATTTCCAATGATTATTCAATTTATGATGAAGCTATCAGCTCAAATGGATATTAATACTGTAATCGGAATAAATGAATATTTCTCATTTTTATTTCAGATTACAATGCCCTTTGGGTTATTATTTGAATTGCCAATAGTGATTCTATTTTTAACCCGATTAGGAATTATTACACCGATGTTTTTAAAGAAAATAAGGAAGTATGCTTATTTCTTTTTAGTCGTTCTTTCAGCATTTATTACACCGCCAGATGTTATGTCGCAAATTGTTGTCGGTGTTCCACTAATGATATTATATGAAGTTAGTATTTGGGTTTCGAAAATAGGCTACAGGAAATTAAAAGCAGCAGAATTAAAATATGAATTGGAGAGCAGCTCCGAATAAAAAACCTTCCAGAATGGAAGGTTTTTTATGTAGGATAGAGGGTAAGACCTTTATTTAAAGGTAAGAAAGTATAAAATCTACTAAGGATATTAGGCATGAAAAGTGTCTGCTGTGTCTAGCGCAAGCAGCCGTCGGCTAGCGGATTTCTACGTCTTCTCCCTACGATAAGTCAACATCGGCTCCTAACTACCTCGCCGTGTTTCCTTTATCTCAGTCGAAGACTACAAAATCCGTACACCGATGATCAAGGCGCTTGCGCTTTTCTTATTTTAGTTTGCTTTTAATTTTAAAGTGCAATAAGATTAAACGGAAACCAGATCCATAGTCGATAGTTGCTAAAAATATTAGCATGTACGCAAAAAAAGACCAGCCATTGCTGTTTACTTGCTGAATAGCGAAATATGTAAAAAGAGTGCCTAAAAGGCAATAGATAACTCCAGAGAATAATGGTCTCATGAGAAAAATCCTCCAATAAAACTTTGGTTCTCTATTAATTTTTGAATTTCTTCACGGTTTAACAATTGCGCAATAACCACTAGTGTATTCATCATCACGTGTGCAATAATAGGAACCATAATTCTGTTTGTTTTTTTATAAAGAAACGCAAAAGTGAACCCCATCGCAGAATAAAGAATTAAATGTACAAACTCCATGTGGGCTAACCCAAAAATAACTGAACTAATCAGTGCTGAAGGAAAAAAGGATAAACGCTTATGCAATGAACCGAAGATTACTTTCCTAAAGACGATTTCCTCTAAGATAGGACCAATAATCGAACTTACTACTACAACAATAGGGAAGCTTTCAATTAGATTAACGATCCGCTGAGTATTCTCAGATCCTACTTTAATTCCTAGGAGCTGCTCAATCATTGAAGCGATAGCTTGGGCAAAAAAGGCCAAGAAAATCCCTCCAATTGCCCATACTAGTGATCTGCCCAGGGAAAGTGGTGCTTCTCTCTCTAATCGATATTTACGTTCAGATTTTATTAAGATAAGTAAAACAATAATTAGCGCGGAAATAAAGCTGAACACTATCCAATAAATAGGTGTCATCATTTTCATATAGCTTTCCGAAGCATGAAATCCCTTTACCCCAATCCCGTAAACTATGGGATAGCCGATATATCCAGATAATTGCATGACAATATAAGTAATTAAAATATATGCATACTCTTTTTTCACATTTTTTTTTCCTTTCAATGAGAGTTCAAAAAGGAGAACAAAAAGAGCCGAGAAGTTCGAGGAAGCGAAGTCTGCGAGCACCGGAGCGTATGCTTTTAATACGTGAGGAGCGTAGCAGCAAGCTGACGAGAAATTCGACAGCTATTTTTCCCGGACTTTTTGAACAACCTCTTTCAAACACTTACTTGTATCACAATTTCCATTCTACTATTGAATAAATGTACGTTCAAATTTAAGCCCTTCATTCTATTATATGTAAAACTCGTTCTGATGTATGAATGTAATAAATTTAAACTAATTTATTGTAAAAGTTGAAACTTCTTTAATCTAGAATATTTTAAAAAATTTTTTTCCTTGAGACTTGCAAAAAGGAAATGAATTATTTATTATAATAATTGTGTTAGCACTCAAGTGTGTCGAGTGCTAATAACCTAAAATTTACATAAAATATTGAGGAGGTTGTTTCACTTGTTAAAACCACTTGGAGATCGCGTCGTAATTGAACTAGTAGAAACAGAAGAAAAAACTGCAAGCGGTATCGTTCTTCCGGACTCTGCAAAGGAAAAACCACAAGAAGGTAAGGTAGTTGCTGTAGGTACTGGACGTGTGTTAGATAGCGGTGAGCGAGTTGCTCTTGAAGTATCTGAAGGCGATCGCATCATCTTCTCTAAATATGCTGGTACAGAAGTGAAATACCAAGGTAACGAATATTTAATTCTACGTGATAGTGACATTTTAGCTATCGTTAAATAGTCATTTACCATTTTCGTAAATATAATACACTGATCTAAGATAATGAACGAGGAGGTAATTTCAAATGGCAAAAGAAATTAAATTCAGTGAAGAAGCACGCCGTGCAATGCTTCGCGGAGTTGATAAATTAGCAGATGCTGTAAAAGTAACACTTGGACCAAAAGGACGTAACGTGGTACTTGAGAAAAAATTTGGTTCTCCATTAATTACAAATGACGGTGTAACCATTGCGAAAGAAATCGAATTAGAGGATGCTTTCGAAAACATGGGTGCAAAGCTTGTTTCTGAAGTAGCAAGCAAAACAAATGATGTTGCTGGTGATGGTACAACAACTGCAACTGTACTTGCACAAGCAATGATTCGTGAAGGCTTGAAAAACGTAACAGCTGGTGCAAACCCTGTTGGAATCCGCAAAGGGATTGAAAAGGCAGTTCAAACAGCTGTTGAAGAGCTTCAAGCTATTTCAAAACCAATTGAAGGCAAAGAGTCAATCGCTCAAGTTGCTGCTATCTCTGCAGCTGATGAAGAAGTTGGTCAATTAATTGCTGAAGCAATGGAACGTGTTGGTAACGATGGTGTAATTACTATCGAAGAATCAAAAGGCTTTACAACTGATTTAGATGTAGTTGAAGGTATGCAATTTGACCGTGGTTACGTTTCTCCTTACATGGTTACAGACACAGATAAATTAGAAGCTGTTCTTGAAAATCCATACATCTTGATTACTGATAAAAAAATCTCAAACATCCAAGAAGTATTACCAGTTCTTGAACAAGTGGTACAACAAGGCAAACCACTTCTTATCATTGCTGAAGATGTAGAAGGTGAAGCACAAGCAACACTTATCGTGAACAAACTTCGCGGAACATTCAATGCAGTAGCAGTTAAAGCTCCTGGTTTCGGTGACCGTCGTAAAGCAATGCTTGAAGACATCGCTGTTCTAACTGGCGGTGAAGTAATCACTGAAGATTTAGGTCTTGACCTTAAGACTGCAACTATTGATTCTTTAGGCCGTGCAGCAAAAGTTGTTGTTACAAAAGAAAATACAACAATCGTTGAGGGCGCTGGAGATACTGCAAACATCTCTGCTCGCGTAAACCAAATCCGTGTTCAATTAGAAGAAACTACTTCTGAATTTGACCGTGAAAAATTACAAGAGCGCCTTGCTAAGCTTGCTGGTGGTGTTGCAGTAATTAAAGTTGGTGCAGCTACTGAAACAGAATTAAAAGAACGCAAACTTCGCATTGAAGATGCTCTAAACTCTACACGTGCAGCTGTTGAAGAAGGTATCGTTTCCGGTGGTGGTACTGCACTTGTAAACGTATATAATAAAGTAACTTCTATTGCAGCTGAAGGTGATGTAGCTACAGGTATCAATATCGTTCTTCGTGCATTAGAAGAGCCAGTTCGTCAAATCGCTCACAATGCTGGTCTTGAAGGATCTGTTATTGTTGACCGCTTGAAGAAAGAAAAAGTTGGCGTTGGCTTCAATGCAGCAAACGGTGAATGGGTAAACATGATTGAAGCAGGTATCGTTGATCCTACTAAGGTAACACGCTACGCACTTCAAAATGCAGCATCTGTAGCAGCTATGTTATTAACAACTGAAGCTGTTGTTGCTGACAAACCAGAAGAAAATAAAGGTCCTGCAATGCCTGATATGGGCGGCATGGGCATGGGCGGAATGATGTAATTCATTCACTAGCCAAAATCCCGTAAGACAATTATTGTCTTACGGGATTTTTTTTGTATAAAAAAATTTAAACTCCAACCTATTTTTCCAGAAAAAACAGTAAAATTTCCCTACAATTTGTAATATTCGTAAAAATTATTCCGTTATTTTCCAAAAAGAGCAATCTATTACCCTAATAAAAAAGAATCATACTCGTCCTATTCTCCTACAAAAAATACTAGTTTCAAAGTAATGCTGGAAATAAAGTACCAGACAAAATTCGACATTATCATGAGAGCGGTTTGACCGATTATTTATCTGGTGGTAAATAGTTATATATGGGAATAAACTCCTTTTATAGAAAGTAGGAAATCAAACCTTTAGTAAAATTTGATAGATATATTTGAACCAATAATTTCAAAATAATTATGCGAAAAGTTTGAATTAATATGTTTTTGGAAAAGGTATACAAAAGATGCTTTAGAAACTATTGATTTATATGGAATTAATTATTTTACGATTTATCAATTTAACACTGTAATGAGGGGTATTTACAAATGTTGGAATCAAAACGTCGTGCAATTATCTTTATTTCAATTTCTCTAATACTAGCAATTGTAGCAGGTGTGTTTTTCCTGCAAAAAGTAAAACAACTTAACAGCAGCCTAGGTGGAATGACAAAAATCTATGTAGCGGCAGCTGATATTCCAAGTAGAACGCTTATTCGTCCAAATCAAGTGAAAACAATTGAGATCCCAAATAAGTATGTAAATAAGTCGTATGTTACAGATGTAGACGATCTCATTAATAAAGTGTTAGTTGTTCCACTATCGGAGGAAGATATCATTGCTAAATCAATGATTAAACCTGTAACAAATGCAACGAATGAGAATCATAGATTAGTCACAATCCATCAATCAGAGAAAGTACAATTTGACCAAACTGTGGAAGCATTAGATAGGGTTGATATTATCGTTTCTCAAAAATTCGGTAATGCTCCCAAGACAGAGGTATTCATGAAGGATGTGCCAGTTGCTGCTGTAATCAACAGTGATAAAAAATTTTCTGGCGTTGCGGTTGAAATTTCAGCTGATGATGCACCACGTTTAATACATATGCAAAATTATGCAGACAGTCTTCGAATATTAAAGGCAAATGTTGGAAAGGGTGATCAAATAACAACACAGAATGTGAACAGTGATCAAACTCAGCAAGATAATGCAAGTAATCAACAAAAAACAGAGGATAAAAAGAAGCCGGAGGAACAGGTAAAGAAGGACCAGGAAAAGGGAAATCAAGATAAAAACGGTAAAAAACCTCATGAAGCCAACAAAAAGGGCGACAAAAAATAAAGACACATACTAATAGGAGGGCCTTTATGAGTGCAGAGGTAAAAATTTTACTTGTAAGCGAAAATGAACAATTCCTTAACCATCTAAAAGGATTGCTGAATAATTATGATAATTTAGAAAATATTACCTATCGCGAATTAAAAACGGAACTAGATCGCCTTGCACCAGATCTTATCTTTTTAGTTCAACCCGAAGATGATTCTTCGATTGACTCAATTGAATACATTCATTCTATAAACCCTTTTACTCCAATTGTATTTATTGCATTTACACAGGATTTTGACTTATTAAGAAATGTAACTAGGGCTGGAGTCATCGATTTCTTTGTTCTCCCTGATGAAAATGCAATGCTTTTTGGACGAATGGATAGTATTGTCCAGATGGCATTTCAAAAGAAGCAGCAATTAACTGAGACAGCATCTGCAAACCAAACATTTAAAAGAGGACGAGGAAGAATATATTCCTTTTATAGTGGCAAAGGCGGAGCTGGTAAATCGTTAATATCTGGTGCTTTTGCCCAAACGTTAAAATTTGAATCAACAGCACAAGTTATTCTTATCGATTTAAATCTTCAATTTGGGGGAATAGAAACATTCTTATCTATTGAGTCAAACCGCTCAATTGCTGACCTTTTGCCAGTTGTAAATGAATTAAATGAAAGTCATATAAGAAATGTCTCTGAAAAAGAAAAATACTCAAAGCTAGAGGTTCTCTTGAGTCCAAGAGATGCAGAAGTAGCCGAACAGCTTCCTGGAGAATTTGTATCAAAGCTACTTAGAACTTGTCGAAGAAGTTATGATTTTGTTTTAGTAGATCTACCTGTTGTAATAAATGAACACACATATTCCGCTATTGAAGAATCAGACAAGATTTTTTATATATTAAATCTTGATACTCCTTCAATTAGCATGCTAAAGCAAGTCGAAGGGCTCTTTAAACGCCTCGGCATCGAATATGAAAATAGGCTGGAAGTTCTATTAAATGATGTAGGCAAGGAAAATGAGATTAATCCTAAAGATATAAAAGATATTATTCATTTTCCAATAGCCGCTAAGCTTCCTAGAGATATTAAGGGTGTTCAATCACATATAAACAAAAGTGAACCTTTCAGAAAAGAACAAAACGAGAAGAAGTTAATCCCATTTGCCAAAAGTATTAAAAAATGGGTTGTTCAAATACTGGAATAATTCATTAAGAGGATTGATAGAAAATGTCACTGTTTGAAAAAAGAAAGGTTGTCCAAACACAGGCAAAACAAAGAGAGCCTTTTGAAGGTTCTTATATTTCTGAATTGGTAGAACACTATAAAACGAGAATATTGCGTGAAGCTAATTTAGAGCTATTGACCAACCTTCCTCAAGGGGAAATGAAATTAAGAATTGAGCAACTGATAAGTCAATACATGAGTGAGGAAAAAGTAGTCATTTCACGTCATGATAAAGAGGTGCTATTAACAAGAATTATTGATGAATCTGTAGGCTTTGGCCCTTTAGAACCTCTATTAAATGATGTTGGAATTACTGAAATACTAATAAATGGATATAACGAAATATATGTAGAAAGGCTTGGAAAGCTCGAGCTTACCCCAGTCACATTTAAAGATGACAGCCACGTTCGGCATGTTATTGATCGAATTGTTGCTCCGATTGGCAGAAGGATTGACGAAAGTTCACCGATGGTAGATGCGCGTTTACCAGATGGTAGCCGGGTAAATGCTGTTATACCACCTATAAGTTTAAATGGTCCACTTGTTTCAATTAGAAAATTTCGTAAAGAACCTTTCAAAATGAATGATCTTTTGAACTTTGAATCGCTAGATGAGGATATGTCTATTTTTTTAGATGCTGTTGTAAAAGCAAAGATGAATATTTTAATTTCAGGTGGAACAGGAAGTGGGAAAACAACTCTCTTAAATGTATTAGGTAACTCTATACCGAATGGTGAACGTGTTATTACGATTGAAGACTCAGCTGAACTTCGCCTTGATAAACATAATGTGGTTGGAATGGAAGCGAGACCAGAAAATATGGAAGGAAAAGGTGAAATCACCATTCGACAATTAGTAAAAAACTCTCTAAGGATGCGGCCGGATCGGATTATTGTAGGGGAGGTTCGGGGATCTGAAGCATTTGATATGTTGCAAGCAATGAATACTGGACATGAAGGTTCAATTACGACTGTCCATGCGAATACTCCTTTTGATGCTCTTCGTAGGGTAGAAGGAATGGTCGTTATGGCTGGTATGGATTTACCAACTCATATTATACGAGAATACATTGTCGGGGCATTGGATGTTATTATCCAAGGTGAAAGGTTGACAGATGGTACTAGGAAAATCACCTCTGTCTGTGAAATTTTTAGAAATGAAGATGGGGAAATTACTATTTCTGAAATATTCAAATTTCAAAGAACAGGTTTAAAAGCGAATGGTCAAATTGATGGCCATTTTACAGCTACAGGTATTCAACCAAGGTGTTTAGAAAGAATAAAGATGTTTGGTATTAGCTTACCAAAACAGTTATTCAATAGGAGGTGACTGGACAATGGAAAGTGCCATACTTTTTGGAGTATCTGTCTTATTCTTTATATGGGGATTATATAATTACCTTGGTTTTCGTAAAGATAAACGTGAAGTGAAGAAACAGTATGAAAACTTTTTTAAGAAGAAAGAGAGAAATAGTTTCATTGTAAAATTAGGGGATCGTTTTGATCAAACATCTTCTGCAGAAAGCATTAAAAGAAAGCTAGTTCAAGCTAATATTTCTATACTTCCTTCAGAATTTATTGCCATTTTGCTATTATGTGCATTTGCATTAACTATGTTATTAACTGTTATTTTCTCTTTGCCGCTTGTACTAAGTATGATTACATCTGTTATAGTTTGTATTTTGTCATACTGGTTCCTACTGATATTTAAAAAAAATAAACAGGTAGAGAAATTGAATAACCAGTTATCAGAGGTATGTCGTTTGTTGGCAAATAGTACAAGGGCAGGAATGACCATTAATCAAGGATTGGAAGTGGTAGCAGCTGAAATGGATTCACCTGCTAAGGAAGAATTTAAAGAGTTAACACATAATTTAAGGCTTGGAGTTAATTTTGAAAGTGCTTTAAAGTCCTTAGAAAAACGTATAGAGACAAGGGAATTTAAGTTATTTGTATCAGCACTTCTCATTCAAAAAAGATCTGGTGGAAATTTAACGAAGGTTTTAGAGGAAATGTCAAAAACGTTAGAGGAAAGAAAAATTCTTCGTCAAACAATTAAGACATCTACCGCTGAACAACGTTTTGTTTCATATATTTTGCCTGCTATGCCGATCGTATTGATTCTCATGCTAAATACCATGATGGATGGATTTTTGGATCCTATATTTACAATACCCGGTGCTATTTTAATGATTATTTTTATTATCGGAATGATAATAGCGTTTCTGCTTGTAAAAGCAGTAACGAATATTAAGGTGTAAAGCTATGGATACAGTCATACTTTTATCAATCGTACTTTTTTGGTTATGTCTTTTTATTGGGCTTGGAAATTTATTCAAATATTCACGGGAAAAAGAATCTTTAAAGCTCTATATGAGTGAAGTGGCACTAGCTGGATTGACAAGCGAAACAAAGAAAACATCATTTGTAAAAAAGTTAATAAAACATCTTTCGAAATATGCTGATGACCTATCCAATATAGGTGAAAGAATTAACTTTATGAGTGAATCAGCTGATATCAAGTTGCTGTTAGAGAAGTCAGGAAATCCATTCGAATTAAGTGTAAATAGGTTTCAGGGCTTTAAGATTGTATGTGTGTTTGGTGGATTACTATTAGGATCTTTCTGTGTAATTATGGGACTCCCATTATCAAATATTGCTCTAGTAGCTTACCCGGTTTTAGGATTTTTTGTTCCTATTATTCTTATAAAAAGCACTGTAAAAAAGCGACAGCAGCAATTAAGGAAAGATTTGCCAGACTTTTTGGATACTGTGAGTATTAGTTTACAGGCAGGATCCGGATTAGATAGTGCCATTAAAGAAACAATTAAATATTTTAGCGGGCCAATAAGGCAGGAATTTTCCAAGTATATTCATGAAATTGAGTTAGGTGTTCCTAGAGAGAAAGCATACGAGGAGATTCTGCGTAGAAATGATAATCCGGAATTTCAAGGTTTTATAAAAACTCTTATTCAAGGACAAAGATTAGGTGTTCCGATTGCTTCTACTTTTCAGGCGCAGTCTGATGAAATTAGAAGAATCAGTTTAGAGCAGGTGAAGGAGCGAGCGGCTAAGGCATCTCCTAAAGTTACTCTAATTATTTCACTACTGATAGCACCACTCATAATGATAACAATATTAGGATTGGTTATTTTAAATATGATTTATGGGGATAACAATATTTTTTCTTTATTGTAGGTTTATTCGAAAGAAGGTTTGTACTTGAAAGGGGTGATTCTGGGGAGATCAAACTATAATTCTTTTAATCAGTGGTCATTTTTTACAATGGAGAGTTTTTTTAAATGAATGGAGGAAATAAAATGAAAACAAAAATGTTAGACATGGGGAAGCAGTTTAATAGAGGCATAGCTTCTGCATATGCAAAAGTAAAATCTAGAATTTCAAATGAACAAGGAGTTTCTACAGTTGAGTGGGTCGGCTTAGCATTCGTTGTTCTTATGTTGATGTTTGCTGTTCAAGCTGCTATGAGTGGTCAAGGTGGTTCGTTAGCTGGAGCTATTGTTAATAAAATTAGTGAAATCATAAGCAAAGTTGGTTCAGGTGGTTGATAATACAACAAGGTTAGGGGTTAAAAGGAACCATGTTAAAGTCTATCAAAATTTTACTTCTAGTCATACTTATATTTGTAGTAACTGGTTGCCAGTCGAATACCGAAACGAAACCTGATCAAATAAACACAGAACCGAAAGAAAAAGAGGTTATGCCAGACAATAATAATAGTAATGATAACAGTAATAGTAATGAAAACGATAATCAAGAACAAGAAGTTGATAATGGTATCGATCAAGATATCCCTAAACTACCAGCCACTATTTCAGAAATTATAGAGTACCCCGCAGGTGAGTTGGCTTCAGAATTTGATGATGATAAATTTACATCATTAATGGAAAACAAGTCTTTTGTAAATGAAAAGGACGAAGTTCAGCTATTTACTTATTTATACTCACTTTTTAAGATGAATTACAATGATCCGAAAATGCTAATGAATACTACAGGAATTGGTAAAGGTCCCTCAAAAGGTGACACGCCAAAGGAACTACAGGCTGAAAATTTTAATGTCGAAATCATCTTAGACGCTAGTGGAAGTATGGCAAATCGCATTGGTTCCAAAACAAGAATGGATCTTGCAAAGGAAGCTATTAAGAATTTTACTGCGTCCCTTCCTAAAAATGCAAATGTCGGTTTACGTGTATATGGCCATAAAGGATCTGGTTCAGATCAAGATAAAGAAATGTCTTGTAAAGCAAATGAATTAGTATATCCATTACAACCTTTCAATGATTCTAATTTTAGTCAATCTTTAAATAAGTTTAATCCTGCTGGTTGGACTGCTATGGCAGAATCATTAAAGCTTGCTCAAAAGGATTTAGCAAAATTTAAAGGAAAACAGAATCGGAATATCATTTATTTAGTTAGTGACGGAATTGAAACATGTAATGGAGATCCTATTGCCGCTTCAAAGAGTTTAAAAGCATCTTCAATTAATCCAGTTATTCATATTGTTGGTTTTGATGTCCCAGGATCAGAAGAAAAACAATTAATGGACATGGCAAAGGCTGCCGGGGGAACATATGCAAATGTAAAAAATCAACAACAGCTAAATGGTGAATTTAAAAAGACAGCGGAAGAGTCCTATAAATGGATGAATTGGTATACTAAAAACAATTCTAGTGCTATTACTCATTTAGTTGAACAACAACGTAAGATTATTGATTTAATTAACGGGTGGAGAAGCAATACCAATCAAGAATATTCAAACCTACTCCGTGCAATTGTTGAACTTAATAATAGGAAAAAAATCACAGATGAACAAGAAGCTCAACTTGAAGCTCAGCTAGAAAGCTTTTATAAAATGCAAAGGAAATTAGTTGACGAGGTATTTGACACTTTTATGGCTCTAAGTGAAAAGAATTATGAAGACACAAAAAATAAAATTGATGAAATTTATAATAAAAACAGTTCCTCAGAAAAATGACGCAGGAGATCTATGTGTATGAAAAAAAGTGTGATAAAGAATGAACAAGGGTCCGCTACCATTGAATTTCTTTCAATGGTACCCCTTGTATTGTTAGTTATGTTATTATTTTGGCAATTTTTAGTCGCTGGTTATGCTGTCATCATTACACAATCCGCAGCAAATGAGGCAGCAAAAGTATATTCAGCGGCTGATGTGAATAGTAGCCCCGCATCTGCTAAAGCTGCAGCTGAGGAGGCGGCTAGAAAAGTGATTAATCATTCAGGGAAGAATTTAGAATTTGAAAATTTATCTACTAATCTAACAGGTAGAGATTTTACAATGACAGTAAAAGTAAATATGAATTTATTATTTATACCAAAGGATATTGTCGGGACACTATCGCAAGTAACTTTTTCTAAATCAATTAATGGCCGGGTGATGGATTAAGTGAGACTACTTAGAAATGAACGTGGTAATACAATGATATTGATTTTAGGGTGTCTAAGTATCATGTCCCTTTTATTCATTATTATTGGCAGCTTTGCAAATATATTTATTCAAAAGGAGAAATCCGCGAATAATGCTGAACAAGCAAGCATTACTGCATCTGCAATTATTTTTGATTCACTACAAAAGGCCATTGATGAGTATGATGCTTCATTAGTAGGAGAAATCGATTTTCTTGATAAGTCAATTAACGAAAAAATAAGAAAAAAGATAGATCAACTTCGCCCATCAAATCCCCAACTTTCATCTGTAGAAATAAAACACAAAGCAATTAATAGTGTATTAAAGGAAGAATTATCCTATAATTCGGATTTAGCGAATTACATTACTCAAGGACTCAATGAGGCAACATCGAAAATTCCAAGTGCTGTGAAAGAAAATATTTTGAATAATCAAGGAGAGATATCCAATACAGAAATAAGGCTGTTTAATCAAAACAATCGTGTCGAAGTAATTACATCCACGAAATTTAAGGCGTTAAAATTTGATAAATATTTTCCAGATGACAAACGTGCAATTAAGCAAGTTGGAGAAGGAAATAAATTTGACTTTATTAATGAATTAGGTGGATGGGAATGGCATGAAACGTTCCCTTAAAAGTAAATTTTATCAAAAGTATGCCGATTCAAATATTCGTATGAAAAGGAGGGGAAATAAGTGAAAAAACTTTATAGAAGAATAATTGCATTTGTTGCAATCATTATTCTATTAACCATTAATTGGGGACCATTTGCACTCCTAGCCTTTGCAAAAAGTGATACTGTGGCATGGTCACAACCGGTATGGAAAGATCCAGCATGGAAGCAACCTGTATGGGAATCCCCTTCAACATGGAATTCAGCACCAGAATGGCAAAGCCCTAACTGGCAAAGTCCTGAATGGAATCAATCACCAGAATGGCAAAATCCTAACTGGCAAAGTCCCGAATGGAACCAATCACCAGAGTGGCAAAATCCAGGATGGGAAACATCACCAGATGGAAAAGTGCCGAGCCAAAATTCTGGGGATAATGGATCAAATAATAATGATTCCTCTTCTGGAAAAGAACATGCTAATGATGGAAATACAAACAACAATAATGGCCAGAATACGCATGATAAGAACAATCCTATAGGAGATAGTTCTAACAAAGGAAGCAATTCGAATCAAGATAGTAATTCAAATACAGGAAGCAACTCGAATCAAGATAGTAATTCAAATACAGGAAATGAATCAAAGATTGATCCATGGACATTAGGTAAATATGCGATAAAAGATGTTGGTGTCAATACGGCCAAATACGTAAATAATTTAATAAAATTGGAACAAACGAATGGTTCAATATCAACAAGTGATTTTTTGAAGGAAAATGGAAAGCTTAAGTGGAAATTAGGCTCCGCCACCTATAAACTTGCTACTAAAGGCACATTTTTTGAGGATGTTAATAAAGAATATGATAAATATAAAGGCATCTATGATAATGGTAAATTAGGTGTTGATACAAGTCGAAAAGCCTATGATTTAATATCCTACTTCAAGAATACAAGAAACGTCAACTTACAAGGGGGATACATAGACCCACGTGTACATTTTAAACTTGGTCCTATCTCTAAATTTAATGCAGGAGTTGCTGCTGTTGGCGTAGTAACATCGGGTATTGACATGGGAATCAATATCAATAAAGCCATTCATGCAAAACCTGGTGAAGAGAGGCAAAATGCCATTGCTGATAGTGTAGGTAGCTTAGGTGATATGCTTATGAGCGGAGGTACTGTTGCTACCGCATCGGGAGCTGCAGCGGCAGTAGGTGTAGGGCTGATTGTGGTAGGAGGAACATTAAAATTAGGTAGTGTGATCTACAAAAATAGAAAAAAAATAATGGAGTTTATAAGCAATCCTAAGGAAGCAATCATTAAAGCAGTAAAAACGACTGTTGAAAAAGTAAAAACATTTGGCAGTAAGCTTAAAAAAATCTTTTCATGGGGATAGAAAATGCACACATTACTAACACAAAAAGTAGAACAACAAATAAAAAAACACAAAAAAATGTTCGAGAGTTATCAATGTTTTAACTATCTTTTTCAATATAGAAATAATTATTATCATAACATCGTTTATTATGATATTAGAAAGAAAGTTAAGGGACATGTTATCATTTCAAGGGATGGAGTCATTGCTAATAGAAATGAGGCAATAAAAATATCGCGGCTAATTAATAATTACAATAATTTAATTGTAACTGCATCACTTAAATTAAGAGCGGAATTAAACCGTCCTGTTGAAGTGATGCATAATATAAAAGGCTGGTTAGATCTCTATTTAAGTGATGTTAAGTATAATCTCGAACCAGTAAAGAAAGACATAGAAAAAATTTATTATATGGCAGATACTTTTATAGACGGACAAAAGAAATTAGTGGAAATTGAAGATTTTATAAAAAAATCTGACATGGATGTTCGATTAACAAACCATATTTTGACTGAAGAACATGCAAAAGAGGCGGAAAATGTTTTTTCGGAGTATTCACTGACTATTCATAAGCAAGGAGTAACTCAGTGGGAAACCATCGATTCAATAAAAAAGGTACTTCAGTATTTAGAGGAACATGAAGATAATCCAAATAAAAAAGAGTACAAAAGTTTAAAAAAACAATTATCAAATTATAGTCATCCAAGAAATGTTAGCGGATTACAAAAATCTTTAGATAATTATATTGATAAAAGAGTAGGCAGTGTTTTTGATTTACCTAAGGGAGAAGCTGGAATTGAGGCATTTAAAGAGTTGGATCAAAAAGAAATAGAATATTGTTTCCAGCATGATATATTACCGATTTTAAGAAACTGATTTTTTATTGGAGAGAATAATGAAAACTATTTTAGAAGGATTTTCAATATACAATCGAAATTTTTATTCCATCATTATATTGTCTTTATCCATTACACTTCCTTTTCTAATCATTCATAATATTATTTCGGGAAGTGTTTATCAAATAGCTACTATTACAGGTGCTGATTTTGTAGCGGACTTTACGAATCTCTTACTTATGTTACTTTTGCTAGTTATTGTTCAAGTGCCATTTATTCAACTGGTCAAAAGTGACTTAGAAGGAGATGAAAAGCCGTTAAGAAAAGCCTATGGGGCGTTTCTAAATCATGGATCAGCTGTTTTTCTTTTTAGCGTTATTTTTTCTGTAGCTGTTGTATTCGGCCTTTTATTGTTAATTATCCCTGGAATCTTGTTTATGGTGCTGTTCTATTTAACACCACAAATAATGATATTTGAGGAAAAGCCAATGTCAAAAAGCTTTAAAAAGGCTAGGAAAATTGGGAAAAGATACTTTTTTTCTTTATTAACGATTATTATTTTTACAAGTTTAATTGATGTATGTGCAGGATTCTTAGGTTTATTTGCTATATCCGCTGTGACAAATAGTTATTTAGCTATTATATCAGGGCAGATGCTAATAAATATGATTGTCTTTCCGTTTAATGTAATCGTTGTAAGTTTATTCGCTTCTAAATGGAAGCAGGAATTGGAAACAAGTCCAACACTTGATACTAGTAATAAATATTTAGCATAAATAATTCCAATTCAAATGGAGATAGTAACTTATCTTGGTTAGGGGGTTGGATATGTCAAAACGTGAAAAGAAATGGCGGAGAATTTACCTGTTTTTAATGATTTTCATTTATGCAATTTTTGTACCTGTAACAGCCTTGGATTGGTTAGCAGGAGATGGTAAGTTTCCTTATACAGCTATCATCGTGGGAATTGCATTACCTTTTATAAGGAAAAATCACTTAACTACTATGAAGGGGTAAGTAATTTCTTTCAAACATAAATATGGATAAATAGAAAAAAGAATTGTTTACTCAATAATAAAACAGTTCTTTTTTTTCATTTTCGGAATAGTAAAATAAAAAAGGGGTACCATTGAATTTTTCCGATGGTACCCCTTTTATTGTTAATTATGTTAATATTTAAGACCTTTTTAGTAGAGAACATGCTGTTATTGTTACACCATTCACAACAAATGAGGAAGCAAAATAACATGAATGTATTTACTTCATCCCGTCCACATCAATCTCACATTCCCTCAAAGGAACAACCTTTGTTTTCTTAATAAACTTGTAGCCAAACCACATAATTAAAAATAATGGGATCCCGAGATAAGCAGCGATAATGTCCATCCAATCAATTCTTTCGCTTAGAAAGGCTTGATAGTCTTGGGCAATTATGACGACTAAACCTACTAAGAAAGCAAATATCGGTCCAAATGGATAAAGTTTTGCACGGTAAGGAAGCTTTTCGAGTGAGTGTCCTTGGGCAATATATACTTTTCGAAAACGATAATGGCTGGCTGCAATCCCTAACCAGAAGATAAATCCTGTAATACCTGCAGCGTTCAATAACCACATATAAATAGCTCCATCACCAAAAGCGGAAGCAAGAAAGGTGAGCATTCCGACTAATGTAGTGGCAACTAATGCCGCTACTGGAATACCACGTTTATTGATCTTTCCAAAGAACTTTGGAGCTTGTCCTTCTTTTGCCATAGCATATAAAATTCTTGTTGATGCATAGAGACTTGAGTTACCAGCTGATAAGACGGCTGTTAAGATGACTGCGTTCATTAAAGAAGCAGCAAAGGCAAGTCCCGCCTTCTTAAACACTAATGTAAAAGGACTAACCATGATATCCTCGCTCTTCAAGCTTTCAGTTGTATAAGGAATGATTAAACCGATTACGATGATGGCAAGTACATAAAATAAAAGTATTCGCCAAAAAATGCTTTTGATTGCTTTTGGAACGTTTTCCCTTGGATTTTCACTTTCTCCAGCAGCGACACCAACAATTTCTGTCCCTTGAAAGGAAAAACCAGCTGTTAGAAACACACCTATGACTGCTAAGATTCCTCCGTGGAACGGAGCGTCTCCAATCGTGAAGTTTTTAAAGCCGACGGCATCGCCCTTCATAATTCCAAATATCATTAAGAAACCAACAATGATGAAAATAATGATGGTAGCGACTTTGATAAACGAAAACCAATATTCCCCTTCTCCATATCCTTTAACGGAAAGGATATTGATACCGAAAATGATGAGTATAAAAAGCCCGCTCCATAACCATGATGGGCTATTAGGGAACCAGAACTTCATTACTAGTGTAGAAGCGGAAAGTTCTGCAGCAAGTGTAATCGCCCAGCTGTACCAATAGTTCCAGCCTAATGCAAACCCTAATGCAGGGTCAATAAACCGAGTAGCATATGTGCTGAAGGCGCCGCTTGTGGGCATAAAGGAAGCAAGTTCACCGAGACTGGTCATAATGAAATAGACCATGACACCAATAATCAGATAGGCGAGTAATGCCCCTCCAGGTCCTGCTTGATAAATAGCGGCTCCACTTCCTAGAAAAAGCCCTGTACCAATTGATCCGCCAAGTGATATCATCATCAAATGCCGCGCCTTTAAGCTGCGTTTTAATTCACCATTTTGGGTGACGTTAGTTTGTTCTATTTGATTACCCATAATTATGGCACCTCTAACATTCGTTCATTATTCCTATAGTAACTAGTATAAAATCTATCAGATGGATATTTATTTATGAAAATTAATATTAATAACTATATAACGATATCATAAACCAAAAGCAATGAAAATAGAAAGTGTATATTTTACCATGTAAATGAATTTTATTGCATAAAAAATATTTTTCTAGAATAATATAAAAAGATGATAATTAGACATTTTCAGAAAAAATAAAATTAAGTATCTTTACACATGATTCTTTGTCATGTATGATAAGTGCGAATAATAAAACTGCATATAACCTATCTGCACTAGGGGTGCTGAAATAGCTGAGATGTGAACGTGGAAGAGCGTTCCGATCCCTTATTACCCGATCTAGATAATACTAGCGTGGGGAAGTGTAGTAGTATTTTGTAAATCATTTTGGTTACATTTATTTGGATACTACTGCATCTTCCGTGAGATGCAGTTTTTTTATTCTCTAAAAAGATTAATTTCTATATTGGAGGAGAATTTTTATGACACAATCATGCGGAACAAGTAGAATTGTAGGTTTTCGTTTTTCGCTTTACCCAATGACAGATGAGTTTGTAGACATTATTTTATCCACCCTTGAACAAGTGGATACTTCTAAAGTATGGGTTAAAACAGATGATATAAGTACAGTGATTCGAGGGAAAATGGAGCATGTATTTGATGTAGCTAAAGCGATTTATTTATTATCTGCACAAACTGAAAAACATGTCGTTCTAAATGGAACTTTTTCAATCGGATGTCCAGGGGATTCAGATGGGGATGTCTTTATGTCAGCTGATGGTGTACGAATGAATGAAGATAAGATAAAGAACTTACATATTGAGGCGCCGACACAATTCGCTCTCTATCCTATGAATAATGAATCATATATGCAAATTATTGCTGATGTTGTTGATTTGGCTAAGGAAAAGGGCACATTTACAAGTGGAATCCACTATGCTAGTCGATTAGATGGTGATGCTCATGATGTATTTGCTACTTTAGAGCAGTCCTTCCATTACACACAGGAAAAAGTAAACCATGTGACAATGACGGTCAATATTTCAGCGAACAGTCCATCAAGGAAAAATAAATAAGGGGGGCAGGAACAATGTCGAAATGGAATCTACGTGAAATTGTTGTAATGTCGGTATTAGGGATTGTCTTTGCTATCGTTTATTTATTATTTGCCCAGCTGGGGAATGTCTTTTTTGGATTAGTTGGTCCGATAGGTTACGAACCGATCTTTGGAATCTGGTTTATTGTTTCTATTATTGTAGCGAATATTATTCGTAAACCTGGTGCGGCGGTTCTTTCTGAAACGATTGCTGCATTTGTAGAAATTTTAATTGGAAATGCAGTTGGGCCTAGACTATTAATCTCTGGCTTTATCCAAGGACTTGGTGCAGAGGCTGTATTTGCTGCAACTGGATGGAAGCGTTATTCCACCTGGGTGTTAATGCTTGCTGGAGTGGGTGCATCCATTTTTAGTTTTGCCTGGGGGTATTTTATTTCAGGCTTTGCCACACTTTCAACTACTTACGTGTTATCGATGCTTGTCATAAGAATGATATCCGGTGCACTACTTGCTGGTTTGCTTGGAAAATATATTAGTGAAGGATTGGCCAAAACGGGAGTACTCAACGGAATGCCACTGGGCAAAGAGATAAAAAAGAGAAAAGCGGCGTGATAACAATGGAGCCAAGTAAAGAAATATTAGAGGTTTCGAATCTTTCACTTTCGTATGAGGATGAATCAATTTTAAAAAATATATCATTCTCTTTAGATAAGGGAGAAAAACTTCTTTTATTAGGGCCAAGCGGATCGGGAAAGAGCTCTTTAACTCTCTGTTTAAATGGGCTAATCCCACGTTCTATTGAAGGTAATCGAACGGGAACTATTTGTTTTAGAGGAAAAGAAATTGAAGCATATGCTGCAGGGGAATTAAGCAGGCACATAGGGGTTGTGTTTCAAGATCCTGAATCACAATTTTGCATGCTTACAGTAGAGGATGAAATTGCGTTTGGTTTAGAAAATATAAACATACCTAGAGAAGAAATGGTGAAAAAAATAGATAGATCCCTTTCTTTAGTTGGTCTTGAAAAATATAAGTATGCTCAAATTTCTACATTGTCGGGGGGAATGAAACAAAAGCTAGCTCTTGCATGTGTGATTGCCATGGAGCCAGAAATCCTCATTCTCGATGAACCTACTGCATTATTGGATCCAGCTGCAACAAAGGAGTTTGTACAAACCATTGATTCACTTCAAAAGAAGCTGGATTTCTCACTGATTGTGATTGAGCATAAGCTTGATTATTGGATCCCATACCTTGACCGCTGTCTTGTTCTGACACAAACTGGGAATCTCATGTATGATGGTTTATTGAAAGAAGGATTGGTTAATCATTTTGAGGAAATGAAAGAGCTGGGTTTGTGTTTACCTAAGGTAACGATTTTTGGTCAACAATTTAAGGCGGATTTTTTTTCGTTCACGTTGGATGAATTAGTCAAGGAGTTGGATGAAAAATATGTCCAAAATTTATTCATGCCGACTATTTCATCTCCATCCAAAACATTGATTGAAATGAAAAACGTTTCATTTTTGCGTGGAAGTGAACCTATATTAAAAAATATTGATTTAACGATCGGGAAGGGTCAATGGACAGCCATTATTGGTCCAAATGGCGCCGGCAAGTCTACCTTATCATTGCTGTTAGCAGGGTTATTTACGGCAAAGCATGGGGAAATCATTTTTGAGAATAAATTATTAAAGGACTTATCGGAATTAGAAAAGCGGAATTCCATTGGATATGTTTTTCAAAATCCAGAGCACCAATTTATAACTGACACTGTATTTGATGAAGTGGCATTTGGTTTGAAAATGAAAAAAACTGGGTACAAGGATATCGAGACCAAGGTTGAGAATGTTCTTTCAGCTTGTCGATTAACTGAACTAAAGAACAATAATCCCTTTTCGCTAAGTCAGGGACAAAAGAGGAGATTAAGTGTAGCTACAATGCTTATTGATGATCAAGACTTGCTTATTCTTGATGAGCCCACCTTTGGGCAGGATGGAAAGGCAACCGACGAATTAATGAAACTCGTTGAAGACCGTGTTAAATCAGGGATGACAGCATTGATGGTGACACATGATATGGAATTGGTCGCAAACTATGCCCATCAAGTGATTGTACTTTCAAATGGGGAAGTCTCCTTTCAAGGAACACCCCATGATCTATTTTCCATGCATACTGAACAAATTGAGAAAGCAAATCTTGAATTGCCTTTACGATATGCAGTAGTGAAACAGTGGAGAAATAGAGGTGAGTTAGTTGCGACTTCAGTCGTTAAATCCTAGTATAAAAGCATTTACAGTCTTGATGTCTGTCTTGCTTCTAGCTTTTGTTTTTGATCCGGTTACACCGCTGCTTTTCTTGCTTTTTACGATTTTGATCACTTTTATTTTTGGTAAGGTAATGCCTAAAAAATGGTTCGTTCGATTTCTCCCTTTTATTATCATTGCATTTGGATATGTATGGACAACAACGATATTTTCTAATCCACCGAATGGTGTAAATGTGCTGACTTATGTTAAATTTGGTCCAATCGAGATCACTAATTATGGATTGAGTACGGGATTATCCTTAGGACTTAGAGTTCTTTGCTTTGCTGCACTTTCTCTCATGTTTATTTTAACTACGGACACAACAAAGTTTATGCTAAGCCTTTTGCAGCAGTGCAAACTTCCACCCAAACTTGTATATGGGATCTTGGCAGGTTATCGATTTTTGCCTTTATTAAAGGAAGAATTCACTATCATTAGAAATGCTCATCGAATACGAGGAGTGCATTGGGAGAAGGGGCTGAAGGGGAGAATTCAACTAGTAAAGAAATACACCATTCCACTGTTGGCAAGCGCTATTCGAAAGGCAGAACGAACAGCAATTGCGATGGAATCAAAAGGATTTGCAGGTAGTAAGGAACGAACATTCTATCATGAGTTGAAGATATCAGGTAAGGATTGGTTGTTTTCGCTGTCGATGATATGTATTTTTTGTGTTTGTTTATTCGTATCTAAAACATGGTTTCAATAAGAAAAATCTATATATAAAGTAATATTGATAACCTCATTAAGTGAGGTTATTTTTTCATAAAAAAATTAGTTTATAAGTATTATAGTGTTGGAAAATTAATAAATATTTACAAAAATGTAACTAATAATAGAATCAATATTCGGAATAGTTTATAATTTTTTTATAAAAACCACGTTCATAAATCTTAAGGAGGGATTAAAAATATTTATTTTTTTAAAAACTACATTACGCGAACGTTGGCCTCTATTTTTAACATTATTTATGATTCTAAGCTGTTTAGGATTAGGTTACTTAAGTTCACAATCAGTCAGTAATCGGATTGTTATTCAAGCGAAGGATGATTTAAAAAAGCATTGGCGTTATCAATACGATATTCTCGTTCTGCCAAAGCAGGAAAAAGCAACAAAAGGGTTAGAGGATGGGTGGGTAGCACCTCAAGCCAGCGTTGCAAGCTATGGCGGCATCTCCATGAATGACTTGAAAAAAATTCGATCTATTACCGGTGTAAAAGTGGCAGCTCCGTTATCACTCCTTGGCTATTTCGATTTCGATCAATTATCCGCAAACTATAATAAAGCAGAAACAGGAAGCTTTCATATTATTCGTACAAAAGTAACAGCCTTCGATGGTTTGCATACCCATATTTTTGGGGACCATTCCCACATTAGTGAATATGCTGGTTCGGCTACAGAAAGTAGTATTCTTTCCCAAGCTTATAAAGAGGAAAATGGTGGTTTTGTCAATTATATGCCTCCAGGCGGTAGTTTAAGATTCCCGAATGAGATGATGCTTATCGCGATAGATCCAGCTGCAGAAGAGGAAATTTACAAGCTATCGAATAGTATGACAGATGGTGAAAATTTAACAAATGCAACCATCGAATATGATCAAGGAATGCCGATTCTTCCGATATTAGCTCTTACTAATCAAAAATATGATGTAAATGAAACGTTGACGATTACAGAAATTCAAGTTCCGAAAAAAGTTTCTAAAAATGATTTGAAAACTGGTGCTACAAACTATTTGAATTCTTTGCCAAAAAAAGAAGTAACAAAGCTCTCCCTTCCTACCATGTCAGAGGAATGGAGATATAAACAAGTCAATTTATTATTAGACGAAAACAACTCTTATGTTGAAGAACCTTATATGGTGACATTTGCGGAACGAGATCTAAGAAGATATACCCCTCTTCAATATAAAATTGTCCAAAATGAAAGCGGAGCCATTCCACAACTAGAACTAAAATCAACAGTAAGAGCAGAAGGTGTTGATAAAAATCTCGATATGCCTATATATCGTCAGAAAATAAAAGAAGATGAAATGGTTCCTTTCGCTATTGATATTGTTGGCTACTATGATTCAGACAAAATTAAGCCGCAGCTTGCTAGCTCTTGGAAAAAGGGAGACCCTGTTGATATTTATACACCACACCACAGTATGATCATCAAGGATGGAACAGACAAGGAAATGAAACCAACCCCACTTTTGCCATTACCATTGAAGGATTCCTATTATACTGGCGCACCTGATGCGATAACGATATTGGATGCGGCATCGTCTTTTTATGGTGATAAACCTCCATTATCATCGATACGAGTGGTGGTTGATGGAGTAAATGAACGTTCAGAAGAAAGTCAAAGGAAAATTGAAAATGTAGCACAGCAAATTGTCGAGGAAACCGGACATCGTGTCGAAATTATGCTTGGATCTTCCGCAAGCAAGGTGCATATTGATCTTGGTATAAATAAACCTGGACAAGTCGGAATGGTAGAAGAAGGCTGGCAGCAAAAAGGCGTTAGCTGGTCTATTGAAAAGCAAATTGAAAAAACAAATATACTCCTATTTATCTATTTACTCATGATTAGTTTTATTTTTTGCTATACAGTAATAACGCAAAGCTTATTGCGGCGCTCTGTTGATTTTGCAATGCTTCGGGCAGTAGGATGGTCACGATTTAAAATTGTGCAGACGCTTATGGTTGAAGTTATCGGATTAAGCATACTGTCAGTATCCGTTATGTTTTTTGCTAATCTATGGTTAAAGACGCTCTCTTGGTATCACTTTATTATCATTTGGATATTAATGATGTTACTTATCGGGATTGGGTATTTGACTGGATCTAGAAAGGCATTAAAGTTATCTCCGAGAGCTGGATTAGAAGGAGAAGGAACGGAATGGAGTTTTATGCGCTGGTTTGCTATTCGAAGCTTGTATTCTTATGTCCTGCATCAATTATTGCGCCGTCCTCTCCGTTTTGGTTTATTAGCACTTTCTCTTGCGTTGTCTACATTTATGTCCATTTTATTTATTGCAACACAGCAAAGTTTATCCGACTTTTTATTCTTAAGCTTTCTAGGGGAAACAGTTGACTTAAATTTAAAAAGTTTCCAAACGATATTTCTGGTGATTGGATTACTTTTAACCGTTTCTATCGTTTTTCTTTTATTGTTTATGAATATCAATGAACGAAAAAAAGAGTTTTTCATTTTAAGATCAATTGGGTGGTCATTAAAACGAATTCAATATTACATCGGTATTGAAACGATATTTGTAGCTGCTATTGGTTCAACAGTTGGAACAATTAGTGCTTATATAGCCCTAACCTTCTTCTCAAGTCTTTGGATCCCTGTTTGGACCGTTATTGTATTTATTGTTGGACCAGTTTCCTTAATGTGGCTATTCTCATTTTTTATTGTTCAATCCATAAAAATGCAAACAGTTGTCAAGGATCAGCATGCTGCATAGAGATTGAGGGAGGAAAACACGATGATAACATTAAAGAATGTAAATAAAAGCTATCAGGTTGGCGGCGAAAATGTGGAAGTTTTAAAGGATATTTCGCTAACGATAAATTCAGGAAGCTATACCTCGATTATTGGACCTTCAGGATCAGGAAAATCAACTTTATTACATGTAATCGGTGGTTTAGAGTCAATTGACAGTGGTGAAATATGGGTGGAAGACAAACCAGTTCATCAATTAAAGGATTTTGAGCTAGCTAAACTACGTTTGGATAATATTGGTTATGTCTTTCAACAGTTCCAGCTTTTATCTACTGCAACGGCCTTGGAAAATGTCATGATGCCATTATTATCAATGTTTTCTTCGCAGGCAATCAAGAAGGATGCGGTAGAGGCCTTAAAAAGAGTAGGGTTAGAACATCGGATGCACCATCTTCCTTCTAAGTTGTCAGGTGGTGAGCAGCAGCGTGTGGCTATTGCAAGAGCGTTAATGACGAAGCCAAGTATTATTTTGGCAGATGAACCGACCGGAAATCTTGATTCTGAAACAGGGGTTCGAATTATTGAATTATTGGAGGAAGTCCATCAAAAGGACGGAGTAACAGTTGTCATGATCACGCATGACCAAATACTTGCAGGAAGAGCACATGAGACGATTCATATCTTTGATGGTCGAATAAAGGAAAAGATCTCATGAAAAGATTTGTGTTGTTGAATATTTTTCTATTAATTTTGCTTGCAGCCTGCAATCCTAAGCCACAAGTAAAAACGACACAGAAGGAAGAGATTAAATATACCAAAATCGATCATGAAAAAAATTTATTTCATGAAGAAACAATATTTAAGGAGTATCCTATTTTTGAAGGGTTAGAGAGAATATCTCAATATTATGGTGGTGAACTGAAAGAACAGGATCAGAAACGGATAACAAAGTTTGAGGATTTCCATACAATATCAATGTTAGATATGTTAAAGGTTCTAGATGAAAGGAATATATTTATTTATCCGACCTATGGGAATGAAACAGATATACTAGAAGGACTGAAGCAAAATAAACCCATATTAATTAAATTCTCACCAATTGGTAATCAAGAGATTATTGCGATCTTTTATGGATACTCAAAGGATCAGCTCCTTTATTATGATGTTAATAGTCATAAAGAGCGGGAAATCACTCATAAACAGTTGTCAGAAGCAGTAAAGCCTGAAAAACAAGTTTCTTTTTATATCCCGTTTAAAGAGGGTGAAGGGATAAATAAAAAAAGATTAGATTCTAAGTTTTTCAATCAATTGGCAATTAGTGATGCCTATTATAAGGGAGACAAAGCTTTATTTAAGGAAAGTATTAAGCAAATTGAAAAAAATAAGTGGGAAAACGATTTTTCATATTTTTACGCTTATTACTACCTTTTTTACGAGGAGGATGTCAAAAAGGCCGAAGCGATGCTGAAACAGATGAATGGCAGCTCCGATCCACTTAAAATGGAATTACAGTTAAAACTATATAAACTTCAAGGAAACAACAAAGAACTTAAAAACATTGTTTCAAAGATTCAAGTAATGCCCCAGTTCCGAACGGAAACATTGGAAGAGATCCGGTTGCGAGCTGAAAAATACGGATATGATAAGATTGTAGAAAATGTGGAAAGCATTTTAAAGGATAAGCAAAAAAATTAAACATGAAAACTCCCATTTGGTTGCAGTGAAGGAAATTTCACTGGAATAATAGGGAGTTTTTTTGAGTTAAGGCCTTCTTGTATACGTAGTCAGCTAGTTTTACGAAGTCTAGATATAGATGAAGCATATGAACCATTAACAAAGCCTTTTCGAAAAAAGTTACCGAATAAACAAGGATTTTTTCTTAAAAGGTAAGAAAGCATAAAATTTACTAAGGATATTAGGTATGAAAAGTGTCTGCTGTGTCTAGCTCCAGCGCCTATCGGCTAGCGGATTTCTCCGTCTTCTCCCTACGATAAGTCAACATCGACTCGTCCCTCGCCGTGTCTCCTTTATCTCAGTCGAAGACTACGAAATCCGTACGCCGATGAGCAAGGCGCCTTCGCTTTTCTTATTTCAAGAATTTGGTGTACAATAGGGACGAGATTGTCTGGAGGGGGAACCTAGTTATGACGAAAAAGGCATTGATTAATATTGATTATACGTTTGATTTTGTTGCAGATGCTGGTCGGTTAACTTGTGGGAAGCCAGGTCAAGAGATTGAAGAGAAAATTGTGCAATTAACCAATGATTTTCTTCAATCTGGTGAGTATGTAGTGTTTGCAATAGATTGTCATCGGGAAGGGGATTCGCTTCATCCGGAGACAAAATTGTTTCCACCGCATAATATAAAGGGGACAGCCGGACGTGATTTATTCGGTTCCTTACAGACTCTTTACGAACAACATAAAAATAACGAAAATGTATATTATATGGATAAAACACGCTATAGTGCGTTTGCAGGAACGGATTTAGATATAAAGCTGAGAGAAAGAGGAATTAAAGAAATCCATCTGTGTGGGGTTTGCACAGACATTTGTGTGTTACATACGGCAGTTGACGCCTATAATAAAGGGTATAAAATCGTTGTACATCGGAATACAGTAGCAAGCTTTAATGAAGTAGGTCATCAATGGGCGTTGGAACATTTTAAAAATACATTGGGTGCAACGGTACTCTCTTAAGAGTGTTTAAAGGAGTGGGGTTTAATGGTAAATCAATATATAGATGATGGTTTAGCTCTTCACACAGATCTTTATCAAATCAATATGGCGAAGACGTATTGGGATGATGGAATGCATGAGCGTAAAGCGGTATTTGAAGTTTTTTTTCGGAAGCTTCCTTTTGATAATGGGTATGCGGTATTTGCGGGTTTAGAGAGAGTTGTTGAATATTTACGTGATTTTCACTTTTCCGAATCAGATATTCAATATTTACGTGAAGAACTTCACTATGATGAAGATTTTCTTCAATATTTAAGTGAAATGCGTTTTACAGGAACCGTCCGTTCCATGAAGGAAGGGGAGCTAGTTTTTGGAAATGAACCGATGATTCAAGTAGAAGCACCTCTAGCTCAAGCACAGATTATTGAAACAGCTCTGCTTAATATTGTGAATTACCAAACATTGATTGCGACAAAAGCTGCAAGAATTAAACATGTCGTTGGTGATGAAATATTAATGGAATTCGGCACAAGAAGAGCACATGAAATGGATGCGGCAATCTGGGGAACGAGGGCAGCTTTTATTGGCGGTTTTGATTCCACAAGTAATGTACGAGCAGGGAAAAGATTTGGCATCCCTGTATCTGGAACCCATGCACACGCTATGGTACAAGCATATAGGGATGATTATACAGCATTCCGTAAATATGCAGAAAGCCATAGAGATTGCGTTTTCCTAGTAGATACGTATGATACGTTGAAATCAGGAGTTCCAGCAGCTATTCGGGTAGCGAAAGAATTTGGGGATAAAATCAATTTTCTTGGAATCCGACTCGATAGCGGGGACATGGCATTTTTATCAAAAGCGGCTAGAAAAATGTTGGATCAAGCGGGATTTCCAAATGCAAAAATTGTAGCGTCTAGTGATTTAGATGAATATACCATTCTTCACATGAAGTCTCAAGGAGCAAAAATTGATATGTGGGGAGTAGGGACGAAGTTAATTACAGCCTATGATCAGCCAGCACTAGGTGCGGTTTATAAAATTGTTACTATTGAAGATGAAAATGGCAAGATGCAAGATACAATTAAAATTTCAGCCAATGCCCAGAAGGTTACAACACCAGGCTTAAAGAAAGTATACCGAATTATTAATACAAATACCTATAAATCTGAAGGTGACTATATTGCGATGTATGATGAGGACCTTCACTCCCAAAAGCAACTGAGAATGTTCCATCCTGTTCACACGTATATTAGCAAAACCGTCACCGACTTTGAAGCTAGGGACTTACATCATGATATCTTTGTCAATGGTGAGTATGTTTATCGATTACCAGATTTAAAAGAAATTCAAGGATATACGAAAGAAAGCCTCGGACTATTTTGGGAGGAATACAAACGTTCCTTGAACCCACATGAATACCCAGTTGACCTTAGTCAAAAGTGCTGGGACAATAAAATCAAAAATATTGAAGAAGTTCGCGAAAAAGTCTCTCACTTAAAACAATAGATGTTCTTTTTTATCATTTAGGCTTTTTGTTCCCCTTTCAGGCAGATGATCGACATTGAAAAAGAGCAAAAGTGATTATATATAAAGGAGGTTTTACTGAGTGGATGAGTTACAGAAAAGTATTATGGAGAGAATGAGAGTGCAGGCTGTTATTGATCCTCGTGAGGAAATTCGTAAGAGTGTTGATTTTCTTAAGAGTTATTTAAAGAAGTATCCGTTTTTTAAAGGGTTTGTTTTAGGAATCTCCGGAGGTCAGGATTCAACCTTAACAGGGAAGCTTGCCCAACTTGCCATTGATGAACTAAGAGAAGAAACGGGCAATCAGGATTATAAATTCATTGCAGTTCGCCTTCCTTATGGGGTACAGAAGGATGCTGCGGATGTCGATGACGCTATTCATTTTATTAAACCGACGCAAGCATTAACCGTTAATATTAAACCAGCAGTAGATGCAAGTGAGGCTTCGTTAAAAGAAGCAGGAATCACCTTATCTGATTTTGTGAAGGGCAATGAAAAGGCAAGAGAACGCATGAAAGCACAATACAGTATTGCAGCGATGGAAAATTGCGTCGTTCTAGGAACAGATCATTCGGCTGAAAATTTAACCGGTTTTTATACGAAGTACGGGGATGGTGGAGCAGATCTTGTTCCAATTTTCCGTTTGAACAAACGCCAAGGGAAAATGCTACTTAAAGAATTAGGCTGCCCAGAGCACTTATACTTAAAAACTCCTACAGCAGACCTTGAAGATGACCGTCCACAATTATCCGACGAGAGTGCACTAGGCGTTACTTATGAAGAAATCGATGATTACTTAGAAGGAAAAGAAGTATCTGAACATGCTAGAAAAACGATAGAAATGCTCTACCAGAAATCTGAACATAAACGGCATATGCCAATTACTATTTTTGATGATTTCTGGAAATAGAGTGAAAAAGAGCCTGATATGGGCTCTTTTTTTGTTAGAATAGCTTTGTTAATGGTTATTGTTAATAATATGACCTGTATGGTATGTGTGAAGCGATTTCTTTACGAAGTAAAACTAGCTGAACACATACCATACAGGGTTTTATTAGAAACAAAAATATTGTTTAACAAAGCCGTTAGATAATAAATTTATTATGATTCGGGAACTTTGGACTAGGTCTATACGTAGAAAAAAAGGGAGAAATTTGGGGAATTTTCAGTTTCACCCTTTTTCTTATTGTCAATTCATAGTATTCTAAAAATAATAGCAAAATTATAAATTTTCCGGACTTTATTTGTATCTGGAAAAATTAGATAACATAGGGGGCTAGAAAATGACTGGAACGATCATGCATCCAAAGTTGAAGCAAGTGCTAAATAATATTGAAAAAGTAATGATAGGTAAAGCGAATGTAGCTGAGTTAAGTCTTGTTACCTTACTTGCCGAAGGTCACGTTCTGTTAGAGGATGTACCGGGTGTGGGAAAAACGATGATGGTTCGTGCATTAGCAAAGTCAGTAAATGCTTCATTTAAAAGAATCCAGTTCACACCAGATTTACTGCCGTCTGATGTATTAGGTGTATCCATTTATAATCCGAAAGAGCTAGAGTTTCAATATAGACCAGGTCCGATTATGGGCAATATTATTTTAGCAGATGAAATTAACCGGACATCTCCAAAAACACAATCAGCATTACTAGAAGGAATGGAAGAAAGTAGCGTCACAGTAGACGGAAATACTAGAAAGCTAGATCGGCCGTTTTTTGTTATGGCGACACAAAACCCGATTGAGTATGAAGGTACATATCCTCTTCCGGAAGCCCAGTTAGATCGATTTTTATTAAAAATGAAGATGGGCTATCCTGATCGTAAAGAAGAAATTGAAGTATTAAATCGCACGCAAAAACAAGCACCGATCGAGACGTTAGAGGCGGTTATCTCACTATCAGAATTAGTGGAACTGCAAGATCAAGTAAAAGAAGTCTATGTCGACCAGACCATTAAACAATATATTGTAGATCTTGCACATTATACAAGAAATCATTCAAACGTGTATTTAGGCGTTAGTCCACGTGCCTCTATTGCATTAATGAGAGCATCACAAGCCTATGCCTTTTTACATGGAAGAGACTTTATTATTCCTGATGACGTTCAATATTTAGCACCATTCGTTTTTTCGCATCGAATTATTTTAAAATCGGAAGCCAAATATGGCGGTCGAACAGCAGAAGATATTGTCAAAGAAGTCATCAAGTTTGTTCAGGTCCCAGTTCAAAGGGCAGTGAGATAAGATGAAAGAGAAAATAAAAACATGGGGAAAACTTATCCTTTTAGTTATTTTTCTTTTATTAACTTTTTCCTATGCGATGTTTCAGGGGGGATTTGTAAGCTGGTTTTTATTTTATAGCTTTATCCCGTTTGCCCTTTATGCTCTATGTGTTGCCTTATATCCATTAGGGGATATGAAGGTAGAGAGAGTGTTCAATCGAGACACTTATACTGCCGGAGAGCATCTTGAAATGACCATTACGATCGAAAGGAAATTTTCATTCCCACTCTTTTTTCTTATTATAAAAAACACCTCGAGCCTCTCAACTGAGAATGGGAAGCAAATCATATTTCCGGGTTTTAAAAAGCATATCCGCCTTGAATACAGTATGCCAAATGTACCAAGAGGAGAACACCATTTTGACAAGATTTATATCAAAATTGGCGATCCGATTGGCTTGTTTGAAAAGGAAAAGAGTTTTTCATTAGAAAAAACAATCCTAGTTTATCCTGCCTACACAGATATTATTTACCGTTCTATTGAAAGTCGATATGAACAAGGTGCGACCGCTTCTCAGATAAAAATTCAAAATGACACGACAATGGTGACCGGGATAAGGAATTATGAACCGGGTGACCGTTTCACATGGATCGATTGGAAAGCAACAGCAAGAATGAATGAAATGCAAACAAAAGAGTTCGAGGAACGTCAATCCAATGATTTAACTATTATCCTTGATCGGTCACCCTCTTCTTCATTTGAAGCAAGTGTGAAATTTGCTGCATCACTCATTCGAACAGTTATTCGTCACGGAGGACAAATCGGATTCTATTCCATCGGGGGAGATCAGTCCATTTTTCCTATTCGGGGAGGGGATGAATACCAGCAGCAACTATTTCACCATCTAGCCAAGGTGAAAGCAGATAGTCGGGTTTCCATGTCAACCATTTTAGATGGAGAAATAGCTTTTTATCAGCAAGCGGCATCCTTGATTATTATTACCTCTAATTTATCGAAGTCATTAATTCAAACACTGAGGAAACATGGAAGAAGAACGGGAACCGTGATCATTTTTGTAGTAAAAATAACTAATGAGGCTTTTCAGAATGAGGAGTATCATTTAAGCACAGAGGCTTCTAGGTACGGGCTATTTGTTCATTTCCTTCATGAAGAGGACTTTCGCTCGGCTTTAACGGGGGTGAAACATAGGTGAATACTATAGAAAATAATAAAAGCTTGTTAACATTTGTGCTGTATTTCTTTAGCTTTCTCCTTGTTCTGGAATGGATCTATCCTTTAAAGGTAGTAGCTAATACCGGAAATACGTACCTGTTTGTAATATTCATTGCCCTTTCATTTACATTGTATTTATTAAATGCATCATTTCTTGTTACATTTGTGATAAAAACGTTTTATATCTTGTTTTCACTTCATCATACCTTTTTTAAAGTGCCTTTATTGGGACTAGAATGGATTAGTATTCTTTTAAAAGATATCTTTAAAAATATTAATCTCTTATTTGAAAGAGACTGGAACCATTTAACCAATGAGTTTCGTACCTTGCTGTTTTTTATTTTACTTTGGCTGATTACTTATTTATTAAAGTACTGGCTATTAGTAAGGAGAAACATTTTTCTGTTTTTTGTAATGACGATTGTGTACATTACGGTTCTTGATACATTTACAACATACAATAGTAAAATGGCTATTTTACGAACTATTATCATTGGTTTTGTTTTACTTGGAATGTTATTCTTTCAACGGTTTGTTAATCGAGAAAATCTAAAAACATCAAGTAAGATGTTGGGAAAATGGATGATCCCGTTATCGGTGATGATTGCATGTAGTACCATTTTTGCGCTTATAGCGCCAAAGGCATCACCGATTTGGCCGGATCCTGTTCCATTTTTTAAATCTTACGCAGGAAATGATCCTCAAAAAGGAAAAGGAAAAGGTATAAGTAAAGTCGGATATCGACTAGATGATTCTCAACTCGGTGGTCCATTTATTGGTGATAATACAACTGTATTTACAGCAATTTCCGAATCTCGTCAATATTGGAGGATGGAGACAAAGGACATATATACAGGGAAAGGATGGGAGTCATCAGTACCTGCAGTTAGAACGTACCCAGCCATGGAGAAAATTTCAATTTCCATAAATGAAGCTATAGAACACAATGAAAAAACCTCCAAAATTGCTGATATTACTATGGCAGAGCCTAATTCAAATCTAGTTTATACTTATGGATTTACAAATATTATTAGCCCTGAAATTGATGACCGATTTTTTGTTAAATTAGGAACAGAAAAAATAACGGCATTTCAAAATGAAGATCCCATTAATGTTAAAGAATTTGAAGTTGTTTACCAAATTCAGAGATACAGTATGAAAAAAATGAGTGAAATCACTGGGGAGAATGTTCAAATAGACTCTCGGTATACACAATTGCCGGAAAGCTTACCAAAACGTGTGAAGGACCTTGCAAAGGATATAACAAAAGGAAAAACGAATTGGTACGAGAAGACAAAGGCGATAGAAGCTTATCTTCAATCTGGTAAATATACCTATGATCAAAAGAATGTTGCGATTCCGAAAGAAAAACAGGATTATGTTGATCAGTTTCTTTTTGAAACATTAAGAGGCTACTGTGATAATTTTTCAACTTCAATGGTCACAATGCTGCGCTCAATCGACATTCCTGCGAGATGGGTAAAGGGATATTCATCAGGAGACTATCAAGGATCTGAAGGTGTTTCTAAGAATATCTATAAAGTGACCAATAACAATGCTCATTCCTGGGTAGAAGTCTTTTTCCCTAATGTTGGCTGGGTACCATTTGAACCTACGATGGGTTTTCGAAATAACGCTATTTTTAATAATGATTTAGTTAGTTCAAACACACAGGCCGGATCTACTGATCAAAAAAATGAAAAGGACACTGGGAAAAAGCCGAAAAAAGATTCAGCTTTGGATGAAGAAGCGAACAGTTCAGATGGATTTGCTTTTAGTAAGTTATGGGAGAAAATCACGAACTATATCCAAACTCATTGGCTGTTTTCTGTTTTCATTATATTAATGATTGGATTAGTTTCGTATTTTATCTATTTAAAACGCAATAAATGGTTACCTTCCGTACTTATTTGGAAGTATCGGATGAAAAAGGATCCAGAAACCTTTTCCAAAGCCTATATGTCACTTGTAAAACAGTTAGGCAGATATGGATTGAAAAAAGAAAATGGTCAAACATTGAGAGAATATGCAAAATATGTGGATAATTTCTTCGGAACCCAAACGATGCGTTCCTTAACAGAGCTATACGAAAGAAGTATTTATCGCGGTCAAAATACAGAAATTGATTGGGAGGAGAACCGTGAATTGTGGGAAAATTTAATTAAAAAAACAACGGGTTGACCGCATGTTTAAACAAGTATAAAATGATGACAAATTAAAAAAATAGTGCTTCATATAATTTTGGTAATAAGGTCCAGAAGTCTCTACTAAATCACCTTAAATGATTTAACTATGAAGGCAGTAAGATTCTATCGTTTTTGTCATCATTATGTTTTGTAATGGTGTTATTGGCTATGCTTCAAAACTAGAATTCTGCCTTCTTTTTATTTAGAGGTGGAATTCTAGTTTTTTTCATTGGCTTTGTTAAACAATACTGTTGTTCTGTAGGGTATGCGTGAAGCGATTTCTATACGGAGTATAACTAGCTGAACGCATACCCTACAGGCAATTTTATCAATAATAATCATTAACAAAGCCTTTTAATTAGATGATGAAATAGTTTTCATTAATGTAGGGAAAAATAAATTATATGGATTTGCTCGAAGGATCTTTTGGTTGTAAAAAGTATTAATTTATATAGGGGGAAAGGATATGGCTGAATTAACACAAGAAATGATTGTTGTACTTGATTTTGGTAGTCAATATAATCAATTAATTACGAGAAGAATCCGTGAATTTGGTGTGTATAGTGAATTACACCCACATACTATTACTGCAGAGGAAATTAAAAAAATGAATCCGAAGGGAATTATTTTCTCGGGTGGTCCCAACAGTGTCTATGATGAAAACGCATTTCACTGTGATCATGCAATTTTTGATTTAGGTATACCAGTATTTGGTATTTGCTATGGTATGCAGTTAATGACGAAGCATTATGGTGGGAAAGTTGAGCCTGCACAGCATCGTGAATACGGGAAAGCGAAGATTACGATTCAAAATGAGTCTAAGCTTTTTGGAAATCTTCCTAAAGAGCAAATCGTTTGGATGAGCCACGGAGATTTAGTGACAGAAACACCTGAAGGTTTTGCTATTGATGCAGTAAGCGCATCATGTCCAATCTCATCTATGAGCGATCAGGCTCGTCAACTATATGCCGTACAGTTCCATCCTGAGGTTCAACATTCTGAATATGGGAATGCCATTTTAAAGAACTTTGTATTTGATGTTTGCGGCTGTGAATCAAACTGGTCCATGGAAAACTTTATTGAAATGGAAATGGAAAAAATTCGTCAAACAGTTGGCGATAAAAAAGTTTTATGTGCACTTAGCGGCGGGGTAGATTCATCAGTTGTAGCTGTCCTTATCCATAAAGCAATTGGAGACCAACTAACATGTATATTTGTTGATCACGGCTTACTTCGTAAAGGTGAAGCTGAAGGGGTTATGAAAACTTTTTCCGATGGCTTCAATATGAACGTTATTAAAGTTGATGCAAAAGATCGCTTTATGAGCAAGCTAGAAGGTGTATCAGATCCAGAGAAAAAACGTAAAATCATCGGAAATGAATTTATCTATGTATTTGATGATGAAGCTACAAAACTTGAAGGTATTGAGTTTTTAGCACAAGGAACATTGTATACAGATATTATCGAAAGCGGAACTGCTACTGCTCAAACAATTAAATCACACCACAATGTTGGCGGACTTCCTGAGGACATGCAGTTTACCTTGATTGAGCCATTAAACACATTGTTTAAAGATGAGGTTCGTGCGTTAGGAACAGAATTAGGAATTCCGGATGAAATTGTATGGAGACAGCCTTTCCCAGGTCCTGGTTTAGGTATTCGTGTTCTCGGTGCAATTTCAGAAGATAAATTAGAAATTGTTCGTGAATCAGATTATATTTTACGTGAAGAGATTAAAAATGCAGGTCTTGATCGTGAAATTTGGCAATACTTCACTGTACTCCCTGATATCCGAAGTGTAGGGGTTATGGGAGATGCAAGAACATATGACTATACAATCGGGATCCGTGCAGTAACGTCTATTGATGGAATGACATCAGATTGGGCGCGAATTCCATGGGATGTACTTGAACTCATCTCAACAAGAATTGTAAATGAAGTGAAACATGTAAATCGCGTCGTTTATGATATTACAAGTAAGCCGCCTGCAACAATTGAGTGGGAATAAGCTAGTTGTTAATAGTTAAAATGCGAACATTAATAAGAAATAATTATATAATATTCGCATTTTTCTGTTGACTAGTCCAAAATAACTATATAAAATATAAATATGAATTGAATAGAAACATCGTATAATTTCGGGGATATGGCCTGATAAGTTTCTACCAAGCTGCCGTAAATAGCTTGACTACGAGGTAATGGATTTTTGGGGGAGAAGTGTCTGTTTCTCTCGAAATGAGTTTTCATTCCTTTAAGTCAACGCTCCGAACAATATTGTTCGGAGCTTTTTTATTCCGATAAAGAAAAGGGGAGAGGGAAGGTTTGAAAAAATATTTTCAGTTTGATGAATTAGGTACGAATTATCGACGTGAGATCATTGGTGGAATTACAACATTTTTATCAATGGCATATATTCTAGTGTTAAATCCACTTACATTATCTCTATCATCCGTTAAAGATTTTCCTGATGCTTTGCGAATGGATGCAGGAGCTGTGTTTGTGGCAACCGCACTTGCTGCAGCTATTGGTACGCTGATTATGGCATTTTTGGCCAAGTATCCAATTGCTCTCGCGCCTGGGGTAGGATTGAATGCGTTTTTTGCCTATACTGTTATTTTGGGACTTGGTATGCCATGGCAACAAGCGTTAACTGGAGTATTATTTTCAGGAATTATTTTTGTTATTTTAACTTTATTTGGTTTTCGTGAAAAAATTATTAATGCGATTCCAGTTGAATTAAAATTAGCAGTCGGTGCAGGTATTGGTTTATTTATTGCCTTTATTGGGTTGCGAAATGCCGGAATCATCGTAAAAAATGATGCAACATTAGTAGGTTTAGGCAACTTAACTGATGGTTCTACTTTACTTGCTATCTTTGGGATTGTAATCACAATTATTTTAATGACAAGAGGTTGGAACGGTGCCATTTTTATTGGTATGTTATTAACTGCAATTGTTGGAATGATCTTTGGTTTAATTGATGTTCCTCATAAGATTGTAGGTTCGATACCAAGCATAGCTCCTACTTTTGGAGCACCATTTGAAACATTATTCCATCACACAAGCGATTTATTTACATTAAATATGCTTGTCGTTGTTTTAACTTTCCTATTTGTTGACTTTTTCGATACAGCAGGAACATTAGTAGCAGTTGCCAATCAAGCAGGACTCATCAAAAATAATAAGCTCCCAAGAGCTGGAAGGGCTTTATTTGCGGATTCTTCAGCAACGGTAATTGGCTCTATATTAGGAACATCAACAACAACTGCGTATATTGAATCAACTGCAGGTGTAGCGGCCGGTGCAAGAACAGGTTTTGCAAGTGTAGTAACAGCTATTTTATTCTTACTTTCCTTATTTTTCTTTCCTGTTTTAGGGGTTATCACTGCTCCTGTAACCGCACCAGCTTTAATTGTTGTTGGGGTATTGATGGTATCGTCTCTTAATGAAATTGACTGGAAAAAATTTGAGATCGCCGTGCCAGCTTTTCTGACAATTATTATGATGCCTTTAACATATTCCATTGCGACAGGTATTGGATTAGGGTTTATCTTTTACCCAATAACAATGGTTGTTAAAGGAAGATGGAAAGAAGTACACCCAGTCATGTATTTTTTCTTTGTTATTTTTATCTTGTACTTTATTTTTATTTTGTAATATTGCTTTTTTTGAAAGGAGCCTCGTTTCGAGGTTCTTTTTTATTGTTTAGTGAAACTATAAAATTCTAGACGTGTGGATAACTGTTCGAGAATAGTATTCTCTATCAAACTACATAAAGATGATTCTAAATTTATTGAATATTTTTTTAAAAAAACTCTTGAAATTTATTTTAATAATATGTTACATTCTTTTCAAGAAACCGCTTTCTTTTTTTTATTTATTCAAGAAACCGGTTTCATAAATTTAAGGGGAAAGAAAAATATGAAAGCAACTATTATGGATGTAGCTAATCATGCGGGTGTATCTAAAGCAACAGTATCCCGAGTTATAAATAATAATCCTAAAGTTAAAGACCATATTAGGCAGCTCGTCCTTAAGTCCATTGAAGAATTGGGGTATCATCCCAATGCAATCGCTAGAAATTTGGCAAATAGTACCTCGAATGTGATTGGTTTGATTTTACCTGATATTACGAATCCATACTTTCCAATCATAGCAAGAGGAATTGAGGATGCAGCACATCGTCAGGGATTTTCACTGTTTATTAGTAATACTGACAACAGTCCTAGTACCGAGCAAGAATATATTAAGAAAATGATAAGTCAGCAAGTTGGCGGGATTATTCTAATATCTTCCATATTGGATGAGTATAAAGTAAACGAATTGACTGAATTAAAAATTCCTTTTGTTTTGTGCGATAGATTCATAACAAATACACCATTTGATACTGTATCGATTGACCATTACAAGGCTTCCTACGAAGCAGTTATTCACCTTATCCAAAAAGGGCATCAAAATATATGTCATTTATCAGGACCTAGCCTTGTTCAATCAGCAGAAATGCGAAACCAAGCGTACTGCGATGCCATGCATGAACACAATCTTGAACCAAACATTCGGATTGGGAACTTTAGTTATGAGTCTGGTTATCAGCTTATGAAATCTATTTTAGACGAATCAACCCCTACTGCAGTATTTGCGGCAAACGATTTAATTGCATTGGGCGCTATGAATGCTATTCAAGAAAATCGACTAAGGATTCCTCAGGATGTTTCTGTCATTGGCTTTGATGATATTTTATTCGCACAAATGAGTAATCCAAAGTTAAGTACCATTTCAGTTCCAGCCTATCAAATTGGAGTGACAGCTGTTGATATGCTCGTTGAACGAATAAAGGGGGTGAGGTCCACAGCCAAGAACCAGGTGCTGGAGCATAAGTTCATCCAAAGAGAATCATGATCAGGGGGACCAAAAGTAAAATGAGTTCAGACATAGTTGTAGTAGGCAGTTTAAACATAGACATGGTAGTTAAAATTAATCGAAAACCTGAGTGGGGAGAAACTATCCTTGGTAGTGATTTGTTTATGAGTCCGGGAGGGAAAGGTGGAAACCAGGCTTATGCCGCAGGTAAACTTGACGCATCAGTAGCAATGATTGGTCGAGTTGGAAACGATGTATTTGCCAATCAACTATTACAAAATATGCAGAAAGTCGGAGTAGATACATCTTATATTGGTAGAGTTGAGAATGTGTCTACAGGAGTTGCATTTATTAATATTAGCGAAAATGGTGATAATAGTATTATTGTCGCTCCTGGGGCTAATAATCTAGTAACTCCTGAGTATGTAAGAGAACATGAACATGTAATCGCTCAAGCAAAGCTTGTAATGGTTCAACTAGAAATACCATTAGAATCAGTAATAGAGACAGCTAAAATAGCAAAAAAATATGATGTTCCATTCATGCTTGATCCAGCACCGGCTAGAGTTTTGCCAGACGAGTTATACGAAATGGTGCATTATATCGTACCAAACGAAAAGGAAATATCCGAGATTACTAATATTGAAGTTTCTGATATTCGTTCGGCAAGAATGGCCAGTGTGGAGCTCTTGAGAAAAGGAGTCAACACTGTATTTTCTAAGCTTGGCGGTCAAGGTGTTGTGGTCACAAATTCAAATAGAACATTTTCAATTGACGGGTATGACGTGCAGGTTGTGGACACAACCGCAGCAGGAGACGCATTTGCTGGTGCATTAGCAACAGCACTGGTAAGGGGTAATGACACTTGGTCAGCAACTCAATTTGCTAATGCAGTAGGAGCGCTTACGGTTACCCGTTCAGGAGCTCAAGCCTCCATGCCTGATTTAATTGAAACACAACAATTTATTAAACATTCTACACAGCAATAGTAATGAAACTATAATATTCAAAGGAGCCAACAAAAATGAAAAAAAAATCAAACGTTAAATTGTTGACTATCATTTTAGCAAGTTTGATGATGATTCTTGCTGCATGCGGTGGCAACAAATCTTCCGAGGGTAATAAAAAGAACAAAGCAAATTCAGATGAAAAGCTTTCTGTTGGTTATTATGTAAACGCTACCTTAGGTGATAAATCATTCTTTGATTCAGTTAAACGTGGAGTAGACAAAGCGGGAAAAGAACTAGGATATGAAGTAAAAACAATTGAAGGCGGTACGAATCAAGGAGACTGGTCTGCAGGAATTGAGTCTATGGTTTCAAGCAAAAAATATGATGTCATTTTAGTTGGTACAAGCCAAACAGTAGAAATAGTCTCTGAATTAGCACAAAAATACCCAGATCAAAAGTTTATCTTTTTTGATGATGTAGTGGCAGATCAGCCAAACGTCTATTCTATGACCTATTCTCAAAGTGAAGGTTCATTTTTAGCAGGAGCATTTGCTGCCCTAGCAACAACAAGTCCGGAACTTAAAGGAGCAAATCCTGAAAAGGTAATAGGATTTGTCGGAGGTATGGATATTCCAATTATTAATGACTTTAAATCAGGTTATGAGCAAGGAGCTAAATATATCGATCCGGATGTAAAGGTTGTTGCGTCATTTATTGGTAACTTTGCTGATGCCCCAAAAGCAAAAGAATTAACATTAGCTCAAATCAATTCGCAAAAAGCTGATATCGTTTACCAAGTTGCAGCTGCAGCTGGTCTTGGAGTATTAGAAGCAGCAAATGAGAAAGGTGTTTATTCCATTGGAGTAGACAGCAACCAAAATTCTCTATACCCAGGAAGTGTGTTAACTTCTATGATGAAAAACCTTGATACTTCCACATTCCGTGCATTGAAATTATTCAAGGAAGAGAAACTGCCATTTGGAACTCATGAAGAACTAGGGGTTAAAGAAGAAGGGGTCGGTCTTGCCCAGGATAACCTTTACACCGAGCATGTTCCTCAAGCTATACGTGATAAAATGACCGAAGTACAACAGAAGTTAAGCAATGGCGAAATTAGTGTAAAATCAACCCTAAAATAAATAAAAAACATGAGACAGATGGGGTTGAACTTAGCCGCCCCGTCGCTTTCCAAATTGGGGGTGCAGGAAAAAATGACTGTATTATTACAAATGAAAGATATCCATAAAACATATCCCAATGGAACGGTAGCAAACCGCGGAGTAAACTTAGAAATTCACCAAGGTGAAATACATGCATTGGTCGGTGAAAACGGTGCCGGTAAATCCACACTTATGAAAATCCTCTTTGGGCTTGAAGCTCCGACGAGAGGTGAAATAATTTATAAAGGGGAACCCGTCAGCTTTCAGGGCCCTCGCGATGCAATCCGCCAAGGTTTGGGGATGGTACACCAGCATTTCATGCTAGCTCCTTCGCTTACCGTTTCTGAGAACATTGTACTTGGTGATGAGCCAAGAAAGGGACTCTTTAACATGTTCCGAGACCGTAGCAAGGAATTAGTGGATATTAATGAGTTAATCAATAATTTTGGTTTGAAATTGAATCCAGAGGTTCCGGTTGAGTCTATTTCAGTTGGGCAGAAACAGCGTGTAGAAATCTTAAAAGTATTATATCGTGGAGCAAAGCTCATCATTTTGGACGAGCCTACAGCAGTATTAACACCACAAGAAACAGATGAATTATTTGATTCATTGAAATCTCTCGTAAGACAGAATTATACAATTATTTTTATCACACACAAATTACGTGAAATTATGGAAATTTCTGATAGGGTGACTGTGTTAAAAGCAGGAAAAACAATTAAAACACTTATCACTATGGAAACAAACCAAGAAGAAATTTCTCGTCTAATGGTTGGGCGTGATGTGTTATTTAGAGTGGAAAAGAAAGAAAAAACGCCTGAAGATACTGTTCTGGAATTAAAAGATGTCACGGTTACTGATGAAAAAGGATTGCAAGTACTCAAAGAGGTATCAATGGGGATAAGAGGCGGAGAAATATTTGGCATTGCGGGTGTCGAAGGTAATGGACAGCGAGAATTGGTAGAAGTCATTACGGGTCTTTGCCAAGCAACTAGTGGGGAGGTTATCTATTTAAAGGAAAATATTCTTGGTAAAAGCATTAGCGAAATTCGAAACTTAAAAATTGGACATATTCCAGAGGACCGTCAAACAACGGGCGCTTGTTTAACCTCAACTATTGAGGAAAATTTAATTTTAGATGTATATCATAACCCTGAATTCAGAATTGGTCCTTTCCTAAACAGAAAAAAACTAAAGAATTTTGTTAAAGAGTATATGAAGAAGTACGATGTTCGTGCTGATAGTGAAGAAGTCCTAGCAGGTTCTCTTTCAGGTGGTAATTTGCAAAAAGTAGTTATTGCGCGTGAAATGGCTAAAAATCCAAAGCTTCTCATTGCTTCCCAGCCAACACGGGGCGTTGATATTGGTGCAATTGAATTCATCCATCAAGAAATTGTCAAAAAGCGGGATGAAGGTGCTGCTGTATTGCTAGTTTCTGCCGAATTGTCAGAGATCATGAGTTTAAGTGACCGAATCGGAGTCCTATATAATGGGGATCTAGTTGCGGTACTCGAGAATACGAAAGAACTAACTGAACAGGAAATTGGTTATTACATGCTAGGCATCAAGAAATCGGAAAAAGGAGTTGCGGTACGATGAATAATAAACGGTTCTTGTACCTGGATTTAATCGGCATTCTCGGTGCAGTTTTCCTTGCTATTATATGCGGATTTATCATTATTTTCTTTGTTAGTGATGATCCGATGAATGCCATTTCAGCCTTTTTATTAGGACCTATATCTAATCCATTTAATATAAGTACAATTATCAACAAAGCCACGCCTCTTATCTTTACAGGATTAGCGCTAGCTGTCGTATTTCAAACGAATGTATTTAGTATGGGGGCTGAAGGACAATTGTATGTAGGTGGATTTGTAGGTGCTTTAGCAGCAACTTATATTCAAGGTCTTTCACCATTGATTCATATCCCGATTATTTTCCTTTGCGCCGTTGCGGGCGGGGCTATGTTCGGGTTTATCCCGGGTTATTTAAAAGCCAAATGGAATGCAAACGAGGTTGTTACGACCTTAATGCTAAACTATGTAGCCATTATTATGACATCCTATCTCATAAATAATGTATTTAAGGATCCAAAAAGTGGCGGATTTGCTAGGATGCAATATTTCAGTAAGGATATTCTGTTAGGGAAACTTTCAGACTCTTTTCCAGTTCATTACGGTATTTTTCTTGCGATTATAACTGTAATCTTTATTTACTTCTTGCTCTATAAGACTAGACTTGGCTATGAATTACGACTTGTGGGGAAAAATAACGAGTTTGCACGTTATGGTGGTATTAAAACGACTCGAATTATTGTATACAGTGTCATGATTAGTGGTGCCCTTGCAGGTTTAGGTGGAATTGTTGAGTTACTGGGAATTCATGGCGCCTATAAGGACAACTTTTCCGTGAACTTAGGGTTTGATGGAATTATTATCGCGTTATTAGCGCGTAATAATCCCCTTGCCGTCCTGCTTTCCGCATTGTTCTATGCGTATTTGCAAGTAGGTGGGCAAGTTATGCAAGCTGAAAGTGATGTTTCACGGGAACTAGCCGTTATTATTCAAGTGTTGTTAGTTATCTTTGTATCTGCTCAAGCTGTATTCAATTATTTAAAACAGCGAGCCATTTTGAAAAGCGGAAAAATAAACGTGAAAGAAAAGGCGGTGAAAACAGATGTGGTCTAGTCTTTGGGATCAAATAATCAATTTAACGATTTTCGCCATTCTGCTTCGGTCAACGACCCCCATTTTGCTTGCGGCACTTGGAGGTTTGATTTCGGATGTAACCGGCGTAGTGAATATTGGTCTGGAAGGACTGATGCTCATATCAGCTTTCACTTCAATCGCTGTCGGTTCCGTTACTGGTTATTGGGCCCTTGGAGTTGTTTCGGGCATTATCATCTCTGTCCTTCTCTCGTATGCTATGGGCTTTATTCATCTAAAAATGAAAGTTGATATTATTATTACTGGGTTTGTGATCAATATTTTTGGATCCGGAGTGACAATATTCTTAATGAGCAAATTTTTTAACGTGACTGGTAGTTACAACCCAGGGAATTTAGAAAAAATCCCAACCGTTACTATCCCGTTTATCGAAGGTGTACCGGTCCTTGGTAAACTGTTAAACGGCCATAACCTGATTGTGTGGGTAGCACTGCTGTCTGTTGTGTTGTGCTTTATCATGTTATATCGTACTCCATATGGTATCCATTTGCGGGCAATCGGAGAATCCCCGCAAGCTGCCAACTCACTTGGTATTCCGGTTCGCCGCCTTCAATACTCTGCTCTGGCATGGAGCGGTGTGTTTGTTGGCATGGCAGGTGCCTTTATGTCGATGGGGATGACAAGTATGTTTGTTAAAGACATGACTGCGGGTACCGGATTTTTAGCCTTGGCTGTTGTTCTGCTTGGTAATCGTAATCCTATTGGCATATTAATAGGTTCATTAATTTTCGGATTTGCGAAATCAATTGAAACGATTTTGCAAACGGTTCCTAACAGTCCCATTCATAGCCAGTTCGTTCAAGTAATTCCATATGTTGTAACCATTTTGGCGCTAGTTCTATATGCAATACGGAAGCAAAGAAGACAGGGAGGTTCTTTAAAAGCAGCATCTACAAAGTAAGATGAAAAGTGTAAGGCATCCGTTTAGCAGACATTTTCAAAATTGATATGTATAAATTTCGATTATAAAAAAAGGATGGTACCATTTTATGCTAGAAAATAAGAAACGAAAAATTATTCTTGATTGTGATCCAGGACATGACGATGCGATTGCGATATTACTTGCAGCTGGAAATCCAAACATTGAATTAGTTGGTATTACGACTGTTGCGGGGAACGCTGAGATTGAAAAAACAACAAATAATGCGCTGAAGGTTTGTGAAATTGCTAGTATTTATGATATTCCAGTTTTAAAAGGAAGTGGTCAGCCACTTGTTAGAAAACGAGAAACAGCTCCAGATATTCACGGTGATTCCGGAATGGATGGCCCAGTACTGCCGGAACCAAGTAAAACAAGCGAAGAGGAACATGCGGTTGACTTTATTATTCGAAAATTGCTGGAATCAGATGGGGATATTACTCTTGTTCCAACTGGGCCGCTAACGAATATTGCGATGGCAATGAGACGCGAACCTGCAATTTTAGCTAAAATACAAGAAGTGGTTATCATGGGCGGAGGTACTTTTGGGAACTGGACACCTGCTGCCGAATTCAATATTTTTGTTGATGCGGAGGCTGCTAAGGTTGTCTTTGAAAGCGGTGTACCTATTACCATGATGGGACTAGATCTTACTCATCAAGCTTTAGCGACTGAAGAGGTTTGTGAACGGATTGCTGCGATCGATAACCCCGCTGCAAAATTTGTCAGCGACTTACTAGTGTTTTTCCGTAAAACATATTTAGAGGTGTTCGGATTTGAACATCCACCTGTACATGACGTATGTTGTGTTGCATATTGTATAGATCCTTCTGTTGTTGAAGCGAAAAAATTACGGGTTGATGTAGAGACAAAAGGAGAACTTACTTACGGTATGACATTGGTAGATGTACATGGTGTAACTGGGCTTGAACCGAATGTAAATGTTGCTATGAAGCTAGATCATACTAAATTTTGGGATATGGTAGTTGAGGCACTTAAAAGTTATACAAAAGTTTATTCTGAAAGATAATTTTTACTGATAAATGGGGTGAAGAAAATTTGAAGCCGGTTATATTTGATGTTGATACGGGGATAGATGATGCCTTGGCAATGGCTTACGCATTAAATTCCCCAGAACTAGAGGTGCTTGGGTTTACCACATGTTATGGTAACGTATCAGTAGCAGAAGCGACCCGTAATACGCTGGCGGTTTTGGAGAAAATAGGGAAGCATATTCCTGTATATGAAGGAGCCGATCAAACTTTTGTACGCGGGGAGAAAGAAGGCTGGGCAAAGCATGTTCATGGAGAAGACGGTTTAGGAAATGCCCTGAAGAATGCCCCAATTATACAAGCAGAAAGCAAATTTGCATCGGATTTTATCATTGAACAGGTAAAAAAGCGTCCAAATGAAGTAACGATTATTGCAGTTGGCCCGCTGACTAATCTAGCCATGGCTATAAATAAAGCACCGGAAATAATCCCAATCGTTAAAGATGTTGTTGTTATGGGTGGTGCTGTAAAGGTACCAGGGAATGTGACTCCGTATGGTGAAGCAAACATCGTGGCTGACCCCGAAGCAGCTGAATATGTTTTCTCTTCAGGTTTTCCGGTAACCTTAGTGGGACTTGATGTGACAATGCAAACAACATTGCCAAAATCGAAGCTTAATGAATGGCGAGCTACTGGACAGGAAATGGCTCATTTTTTTGCAGACATGACTGAGTTCTATATCAAATTTTATGAATCTTTTGCCCCAGATATTGGCGGTTGTGCGCTTCATGACCCACTCGCAGTTGGTGTTGTTATCGATTCGAGTTTTGTTAAGACGGAAATGATGAATATTAAGGTTGTCACAGAAGGGGAAGAAGTAGGAAGAACAATAGGCCACTTTGAAGGTGAGCCAAAGATTCGCATTTGTACGGGGGTAGAAGCGGAACGATTTTTAGAACATTTTCTAAGTAGAGTAATATGAATAATTAATTAAAAGTCTGCCCTTAATTTTTGATGGCAGACTTTTTTCTTTGAAGCTAAATATTTGGTATATTCCTGGCTTTATGATGATGGTAAATATTAATCATTGTTACGTTAATAAAAAACTCTTGAAAAAATGAGAGAATGTCTGAGGCAAATTAAGGCTTTTCGCGCATTTCGATATAAATTGATATCTTCCTACTTTTTCGGTAAACTATTTTCATAATGACGAAATTTGTCGATAATAGGAGAGTATTATGGAAGCGTTTGAAGTTTTAAAAGTTCTTAATAATAATGTATTAATTGCTTCTAGTCCAAAATTTAATGAAGTGGTCCTTATTGGGAAAGGGATTGGCTTTAACCGGAAAAAAGGTCATTCCATATCAAATAAAGAGGCCGAAAAACTTTATGTATTAAAAGGAGAAGTGGAGCAGGAACAGTATAAAAAACTTCTTCCGTATATAGATGAAGCTACTTTATCAGTCATAATCTCTGCTATAGACTTAATACGTAGACGAACAGAGGCCTTTTTGGGTGAGCATATTCATGTTGCTTTAACTGATCACATATTATTTGCGATTAATCGTTTGATGAAAGGGCTTGAGATTAAAAATCCATTCATTACTGAAACGAAGGTATTGTATCCATTTGAGTATGGTATTGCTCAAGAAGTTGTCGAGTTAATTAATGATACGACAAATATTCAGCTTCCAGAAGGCGAAATTGGATTTATTGCATTGCACATACACAGTGCTGTAACTAATAAAGATTTATCTGAAATCAATCAATATTCGGGTTTGATAGCCAAGTTAATTGATACAATAGAGGATCAATTTGGAATCAAGATAAATAAAGATGAAATTAATTATATGCGGCTAGTAAGGCATTTGCGCTACACCATTGAACGTGTATTAAATGGGGAAAAAGTCAAAGAACCTGAAAAAATTTCATCCTTCTTGAAACACGAATATCCTCTATGTTACAATTTAGCGTGGAAACTAATTAAGATAATGCAACAAACATTGAAAAAACCTGTATTTGATGCTGAAGCCGTGTATTTAACGATGCACTTACAGCGTATTCAAAATAAAATAAAGTAATTATCTGTTTAGCTGTAGCAGCTGTCCATTATGAGATCAAAAGATAGATTTCATAAGTTGGAGAAGACTTGCTGCTGCTATTCTACGTGTTACTGATTCGATCAGGCATGAGTAATGAAGATAATGAAAAGAGTATTTATGGGGAACATATCCCTATATTCTTTTTTTATCTTATTACTCATGCCTTTTTTTTACTTTCGTTTGTTTTGTGCATTGTCATTGGTTAAAAATTTAAGGGAGGTATTCAAATGTTTAAGAAAATCTTTGGTGTTTTACAAAAAGTTGGTAAAGCACTAATGCTACCAGTAGCCATTCTACCTGCTGCAGGTATTTTGTTGGCTGTTGGTACAGCGCTTACTAATCCAACGCTGCTAAATGTGGCTCCGTTTTTAGATGCAGCTTGGGTTAAGCACATAGCAGATGTTATGGCACAGGCTGGAGGAATTATTTTTAGTAACTTACCGCTGCTATTTGCTGTTGGGGTAGCGATTGGTTTAGCAGGTGGTGAAGGTGTTGCAGGGTTGGCAGCTATTGTCGGTTACTTAATTATGAACGTAACCATGGGTGTAGCAAAAGGGCTAACAATGGCGGATGTAATTGGTGAAAATGTAAATCCAGCGAACGCATTAGTGTTAGGAATACCAACATTACAAACGGGAGTATTCGGAGGTATTATAGTCGGTTTAATTGCTGCCTTTATGTACAATAAGTTTTTTGAAATTGAATTGCCATCATATTTAGGATTTTTTGCAGGTAAGCGTTTTGTTCCGATTGCAACTGCAGCATCTGCGGTTGTATTAGGATTATTAATGACGATTATTTGGCCTCCGGTTCAACACGGATTAAATTCTTTTTCACAATATATGTTAGGTTCTCAACAAACATTGGCAGCTTTTGTATTTGGAGTTATTGAGCGATCATTAATTCCGTTTGGACTGCATCATATTTTCTATGCACCATTTTGGTTTGAGTTTGGTTCTTATAAAACGCTAGCAGGCCAAGTAGTTCATGGAGATCAAACCATTTTTATGAAACAAATTCAGGATGGAGTTCAAAACTTAACTGCAGGTACTTTCCAAGTTGGTAAATATCCATTCATGATGTTCGGTCTTCCGGCTGCGGCATTAGCGATCTACCATGAAGCAAGACCAGAACGGAAAAAATTTGTTGCTGGGATCATGGGTTCCGCAGCATTAACTTCTTTTTTAACTGGTATTACTGAACCACTTGAATTCTCATTTTTATTTGTGGCACCAGTATTATTTGGTATCCATGCTATATTTGCAGGGTTATCTTTCATGGTTATGCATTTATTAAATGTAAAAATCGGGATGACCTTCTCTGGTGGTTTAATTGATTTTGTCTTATTTGGTGTATTAAATAAACAAACCCATTGGTGGTGGGTCATTCCTGTTGGTTTAGTATTTGCGGTAATTTATTACTTTGGTTTCCGTTTTGCTATCCGTAAATTTAATTTAAAAACACCTGGACGAGAAGATGCGGAAGCTGAAACTGAAGAAACGAGCGGTGAACCAACTTCAGATTTGCCTTTTGATATTTTAGAAGCAATGGGTGGAAAAGAAAACATTTCTAATTTAGATGCATGTATTACTCGTCTTCGTGTTCAAGTAAATGAAGTACAAAATGTTGATAAAAATCGTTTGAAAAAATTAGGCGCTGCCGGTGTTCTTGAAGTAGGAAACAACATTCAAGCTATATTTGGTCCGAAATCAGATACTTTGAAATCTCAAATGAAGGACATTATGTCTGGAAAAAGACCACAAAAGGCTGCGACTAATCCAGATAAGGAAGTACAACAACAAATAGAGGAAATACAACCAGAGGTACTTCAATCTGCAGTGGAAAATAAAAATGAAACATTTGTATCGCCTGCAAAAGGAGAATTGAAACCAATTACTGAAGTACCAGACCAAGTATTCTCAGGTAAAATGATGGGAGATGGTTTTGCAATTCTACCTATGGAAGGTACAATTTTATCACCTGTTAATGGAAAAATCGTTAACGTTTTCCCAACAAAACATGCGTTAGGAATTATGTCTGATGCAGGAAGAGAAATTTTAATTCATGTAGGAATTGATACAGTAAATTTAAAAGGTGAAGGCTTTGAGGCTCTAGTAACTGAAGGAGAGATTGTAGAAGCTGGACAGCCATTGTTGAAAGTAGATCTAGAGTTTATTAAAGAAAAAGTTCCTTCTATTATGACGCCAGTTGTATTCACTAATCTAAAAGAAGGAGAGCAAGTGGTGTTAGAAAAAGAAGGACTAGTTGAAATGAAAGAAAGTAATATTATTTCAATAAAATAGAGTTTTATAGCTAGGCCAATCTCTTTTATGGGATTGGCTTTTAATATTTAGAAGATGTATTTAAAATAGTAATTTTATATGGAATAAATCACCGTGTAGTTTTTGTTGACCAACTGTAAAATGGGTGCTATTATATAGTAACCGGCAAAGAGAAGCCGGACGAAAAAAAGTGTTGACAATAGTTTCATAGGATGATATATTATTATATGTCGCTTCTGAAATAAACGAAAAAGTTTTTAAAAAAGTTGTTGACATAAACTTTTGAAAATGATATACTTTAAAAGTTGTCTCTGATAAAGAGATGCAGTGATTGATCTTTGAAAACTGAACAAAACGAAACGTCAATTAATTAACTTTTTATGAGCTATATCAAACATCTTTTTGGAGAGTTTGATCCTGGCTC
>NZ_JBNNWS010000023.1:0-59848 GCF_050281185.1 Heyndrickxia sp. NPDC080065
AAGAGTGGAATCTTCGGATACTTGAAGTACCACAAACCATTCGGTTTTTAGTGGCACTCCGTATCCGACCTCACTCTCATCCCACCCCTAAAGGGAGTGCTAATGCACCGTAGTGGGCTTTCACGTTCGGGAAATCTGTAAATAGCTAGTCCAATAGAATTATTTTTCAATCAAAAATAATAAAATGGGAACGTATGTGCTATAATGATGGTAGCACAGTATTGTAGGGTGGGCAGTGGTCACTCCTTCACAGAAGGGGGGTCCTGCAGATGATCACAGTATATGAGGCGTTATCTCTTATGGTTACGTTCGGCTCACTAATCGTAGCAGTGATTGCAGTTGTTATTTCCCTTGTTAAACGGAAATAACCCACCCTGCATGGCCTTAGCTTGGGTGGGCTATCTAATCTCGGGCCACTGCACTTCATGCAGTATGTTGTGCCGGGAGCATTGGTTGCAGCCAATGCTCATTTTGAGTTTCATCTGTTAACAGCATTATATACAAAATCCATCTTATATTCAACGGTCTCAATAAGATGTAAATTATTTATATTAATAACTCTTAATATTTTCATAATAGTATTATGTAAACGAAAATGTTTTTGAAAAATTTGAAAATTAACAGGGGAATTTAAGAAGATATGAAGAATAATATATTAAAAATAAAATTATATGAACACCTTTTCCGTATCTAAATTTAATCATTTTAAAAGTGGAGGGTTTTTTTTGAAGCTTTCATTCGATCATCTAGTTCATTTAGTGAATCAACCTGAGGAGGCGATAGAAGCTTTTGCAAAGATTGGATTAAAAGCTTTTCTCGGGGGGAGACATGAGAATTGGGGTACATACAATGCTCTTAGCTATTTTGGTTTAAGCTATATTGAATTTTTAGGGATTTTTGATAATGAAAAAGCCAACAAAATATTAGAAAATGATTTGGTTGTTCAAGCAGCAAAATTATTACCTGGTAGAGAAGGATTTGCAAGAATTGCTTTACGCACAAACGATATGGCTGCAGTTGTAAACTCCTTAACAACAAGAGGAATTAATATTATTGGTCCGATTAAAGGCGAAAGAAAGAGAGAAGATGGAATAACGTTAAAATGGCAAATGCTCTTCATTAATGATGGTTCAACAGAATTACCGTTACCTTTCATTATCCAATGGGGAGAAGAGGATGAAATCAGACAAAAAGATATAGATGCTATTGGTACCAATAGTATGCAATTACATGAACTCGTGTTTGCAGTTAACAATCATATTGAAGCTGCAGAAAAATGGTGTAGCATTTTTCAATTAAAAAAGAGCGATGTATATAAAAATAAAAAATTGAAATCGGATTGTATTCAAATTGAGCTTGAAGGTTGTAATCTTGTATTTGCCTCTCCTTCTGGACAGGGGGAAATGTCAAGGATCCTCGAGTCATCAGGAGAGGGACCATGTTTATTAAGAATTTCTAATGATAATATCGTGTTGGAAAGAGAAATATTCGGTGGCCGTTATCAATTTGTTTAAAATCAAGCTAAAAAGTGAATAAAACTTCGATAAAAGGAACTTTTATCCTCTACAGAAAAAAATACGTTAAGAAGAAAACCGGTGAAAAAATGATTTCACCGGTTTTATTACTATTTACTTTTCTTTCATTATCTCAGATACGATTTCATAAGAATGAAGTCGTGCTGGATGGTCAAATATTTGGGAGTTAATAATAATTTCATCAGCTTGTGTATCATTTAAAAACGTATGAAGTTTTTCTTTAACCGTTTCCTTATCCCCGATAATAGAAGAGCCAATTCTTTGTTGTAAGAGAGCTTTTTCATAATCACTGCATAACTCTTCAAAATTCTCCACTGGTGGCTGCAATGGCATTGGATTGTTTCGAATAAGGTTTAGAAATTGCTGTTGCATAGAAGTTGCTAAAATTTCCGCTTCCCAATTAGTATCTGCAGCAATTACATTTACTCCAACCATTGCATAAGGTTTATCCAAGACTTTAGAAGGTTTAAAGGTACGTCGGTATAAATCTAACGCAGGCAAAGTATTCTCTGGTGAGAAATGGCTGGCAAAGGAAAACGGAAGGCCGAGAAGGCCGGCAAGATGCGCACTAAAGCCACTTGAACCTAATAACCAAATTGGAATGTTTAAACCTTCACCAGGAATTGCACGAACATGTAACTTTTCAGTTGCGAGTGACGGATCAAAATAAGCGCGTAATTCAGCTACCGTTTCCGGGAAATCCTCAGCATCCATACGGCCATCTCTTCGTAAAGCGCGTGCAGTAAGTTGGTCTGTACCAGGAGCACGGCCTAAGCCAAGATCAATTCGCCCGGGAAATAAAGATTCTAGCGTACCAAATTGTTCGGCAATAACAAGTGGTGCATGATTCGGAAGCATGATACCACCAGAACCTACGCGAATTGTTTTCGTTCCAGCAGCAACATGACCAATAACTACTGCAGTTGCGGAGCTTGCAATGCCAGGCATACTATGGTGTTCAGCAAGCCAATATCGAGTATACCCCCATTTTTCAGCATGTTGGGCTAGATCCAATGTATTTTGTAATGAGTCAGAGGCTGTTCCTCCTTGGACGATGGGAGAAAGATCTAACAAGGAATAACGAATATCGCTCAAATTAACCATTATTTCATCTTCTTTCGTGTGAAATCGAAAATATTATATATGTACATTTTATCAGCGAAAGTATGGTTCTCAAAATTTATTGCTTTTAAAGAATAGATGTCCAACTGAAAAAGAAGGAATATAAGTTATAATAGGAAAATTTGTAAAGTAATTAACAAGGGGTACTTTTTAGCTGATTTCAAATTCATAATCACAAGTACGTAAGAATATGAATTGGGTGTAATTTTATATGAAGTCCATTTTTTATTATATTTCGGGTATTGAAATAAATATTCTATTTGATATGATTACCTTATAAAAATAAAATATTAAAAATAGTGTTTAATTTGATAATATTCAAGATTAGTAAGGGATAAAATGAAACAGTATTATTATCGGAGGTTATAAAACATGCCTGAAATTCAAACTCAATTAAGAATTTCTTCAAAAGTTAATCAAGTATTTAACCAATTAGTACAAGAGTTTTGTGTAAAACAAGGATTGGAATTTTTGAAATTAGATAATGAAAGCACAGTTAAGGAACAAATTGAATTAACTTTAATACCTGCACCTACTTTTCAAGAACAAGAAAGAGGGGAATTTTATAAAAATAGATTGATAGAATTAGGATTACAAAATGTGAAAGTGGATTCAGTTGGAAATGTCTCCGGGCTGCGACCTGGATCCAGAAAAAGTCCTAAACTTGTAGTTTCAGCCCACTTAGATACTGTTTTCCCTGAGGGAACTTATATAAAGCCGAGTCAAAAGGATGGAAAAATATATGCACCGGGTATTGCCGATGATGGCAGGGGACTGGCATCAATTCTAACTCTTATTCGTGCACTAGACGAAGCAAAAATTAATACGATTGGTGATATTGAATTTGTAGCAACTGTAGGAGAAGAGGGGTTAGGCGATTTGCGAGGGGTGAAACATCTTTTCGACAACCGAAATGATATCGATGGTTTCATCTCTATCGAGCCAGGAAGTCCTGAAAGAACGACATACTTAGCAACTGGAAGTCATCGCTATAGTGTGACATATAAGGGACCTGGCGGACATAGTTTTGGCGACTTTGGAATTCCCAGTGCCATTCATGCATTAGGACGAGCAATTTCACATCTATCCTGTTTGGAAACTCCGAAGGAACCAAAAACCACTTTTACAGTTGGTACAGTAACCGGTGGTACATCTGTCAATACTATTGCAGCAAAAGCGAATATGGTGATCGATTTACGTTCTACATCACAACAAGAGCTACTGAAGCTGGAAGAGAAAGTTTTAACTGTGATAAAAAAAGCGGCTGAAGAAGAAAATGAACGCTGGAAATCTGAAGATATTCAGGTTGATATCGAACTTGTAGGTGACCGGCCAGCTGGATCACAATCAGCTGACTCTATTATTGTCCAATCAGCTTTGGCAGCTACCAAAACACTTGGATTTTATCCAATTTTGGATCCGCCTAGCAGTACAGATTCCAACGTTCCAATTAGCTTAGGCATACCAGCTGTAACTTTAGGTGGAGGAGGAGCATTTGGCGGAGTACACACCCTCGAAGAATATTTTGATCCTAATGATGCATTTTATGGTGTCCAAAAAATATTTTTAACCATACTCGGTCTTGTCGGAGTGGAAAATGTAATTGATCCATTGTTAAAAGCAGGAAAATAATGATAAAAGAGAGGAGTGACCCAGTTGGAAACAATAGGTGTTAAACAATATTTACATGTTCGTACCGCAGAGCACCCTGTATATTCCCCATGTGGTGAGAAGATTTCTTTTATAACGAATTATACTGGTTTGCCACAAGTATGGGAACTAAAGCATGATGAAAGTTGGCCAGCACAAATTTCTTTTACAGAAGAAAGAATTATATTTGTTCAATACATATCCAAATCCAATCTCCGTATTATTGGAATGGATGTCGGCGTGAACGAGAAACAACAACTTTTTTTATTAGATGATAGAGGTGAATTGACCCCATTAACCAATTCACCTGAACATATTCATCATTATGGTGGAAGTTCACCAGATGGAAAATGGATAGCTTGGTCAAGTAATCGGCGTCATCCAGCATTTTTTGACTTATATATCCAAAACTTAGATACGCTAGAAATTCAAAAAGTATTTACAGGAGACGGACTATTTGAAGTGATTAAGTGGCATCCAAGTGGAAACTGGCTCCTAATAAAGAAAATAAATACGAATTTAGATAATGATTTGGGATTGTTACAACTTGCGACAGGTGAGGTTAAATGGTTAACAGTTCACGAAGGTGAAGCTATTTTCGAATCACCTCATTTTAGTGAGGATGGCAAGAAACTCTATCTATTATCAAACAAAGATTGTGAATTTACTGGCTTAGCGGTCATAGAGTTATCAACAAATAATTTTTCATGGTTGGATCAAAGAGAATGGGATCTAGAAGGTTTGTCGACGAGTCATAACAAAAAATTATTAGCTTATACTGTAAATGAAGGTGGAATATCAAAAGGAGTAGTGTTTAATCTTCAGGAAAATACTATTTATACTTGGAAAACACCAATTGGAGTGATAACGGAGATTACATTCTCACCAGATGATAAGAAGCTTGCTTATGTATTCAATAGTCCAACACTTCCTTCAGACATATGGGAACTTCATCTCACGTCTAGTCTATTAAAGAGGATAACCTTTGTTTCTCGTTCGCCGATAATTGAAAATCTTTTAATTGAACCAGAATTAATTGAATTTTCATCGTTTGATAAATTGAAGATACCCGCATTTTTCTATAAGCCAAAAACTGCCGCTGATAATGTACCCGTTGTTATTTTTGTACACGGAGGACCCGAAAGTCAGATACGTGCGGTATATAATCCATTTCTCCAATATTTTTTAAATCGTGGCTATGCTGTTTGTACACCAAATGTTCGTGGAAGTACTGGGTATGGAAAGAAATATACCCATCTTGATGATGTTCGTAAACGAATGGATTCTGTAAAAGATTTGACATACTTAGTAGAGTGGTTGAAATCGAACGGAAATGCAGATCCCGAAAAAATTGCTATCATGGGAAGAAGCTATGGTGGATTCATGGTTCTTGCTGCGGTTACTCATTATCCTGAATTATGGGCTGCAGCTATAGACATTGTTGGTATCTCAAGTTTTAAAACATTTTTAGAAAAAACAAGTCCTTGGCGCAGGAAATTGAGAGAAGCTGAGTACGGAAGTATTGAACAAGATAGTGAATTTTTCGCTCAAATTGATCCGATCCATCATACCGATAAAATCCAGGCACCATTAATGGTATTACACGGTGCAAATGACCCTCGTGTCCCTATTGAAGAAACTGAACAAATTGTAAATGAATTAAGAGAACGAAATCATCCGGTACAATATATTCGCTTTGAAGATGAAGGACATTTTTTTGTGAAACTTCAAAATAATATTACTGCATATACAAGTGTAGCCGATTTTCTGGATCAATATATTGGACGTTAATGAGTAAACACGCTAATCAAAATGAGATTAGCGTTTTTTTATTTTTTAGGGTCACATAAAATCGGAAAGAGGTAACGAACAATCCACTTTTTCAACACTACAATGCTGTGAATTCCTATTAATAAATTCTAAAAAATCTGCACGAAGAATTCTTAAGTTAATAGGTTTTCAGCCAATTGGAGCTGGAAAGTCAATAACTTATACAAGACCTTTAGTTTAATCGGAATGTAAAACAAAATATATAAAAGCAAAACGGGGCGCTCCATTTGGATGCCCCTTTTCATGTTCAAGAATGCTTTTATATCACGAATTTGCCCTTTTCTGACCTCAAACTAAAAAGTACGAGATGATTCTATTTCAATCTCCACATTCTTCTTCCTAGGTGAAATTACAATTGGGACGATTAATCCAATTAATAAAACTGGCAGAAGTAGTGATATATCTAACGGCGGAGTAATTAATACACCTGATTTATGAATGCCATATAAAGTTAGAAAGTAAGTAGCACTTCCCAGAAGACCTGCGATCCATGAATATCTTTTTATTAAAAGATAGAATAATGGAATAAATAATAGAGTTATTGGTACATAGGAAGTAGGGTATCCGACTGCAAAAAAGATCGATTTGCCTATAAATCTTAAAATAATGTACAATGCGGTTGCCGCTATTGGAATCGTATAGCTGCGATAAAGTCGGATAATTAAAACAGTAAAAAGTGCAACCATTAATACAGAATAACTAGGGTATAGCCAAGGAGGGATTCCTCCAAAAATTTGAGACTCAGGGTCAGACAGGATGGCTAATATTTCTTTTGATGCGATGGATTTTCCATGAATGTATTGATCATATGAGATTGCTCCATTTTCTTGCTGCATATTTGGAAACACAAGACATTCTAATAGGAACATCGCAAACCAAGTATGCATCGATTTCCACGCCGGTAAGTTCTCATTATTATACAGAGTATATCCACGCCAAACTCCTACAATCATAATTGCAGTTGCAATATAATAAACAAAATGAGTCGGACTCCAAGTCGTCAAATCAATACCGTATGCGATATGATAGCTAAAATCTAGAGGTATTCCGATCAAAAATAGGACATAACCGATGGTTGTTAGATTTCTAGAAAAACCATCCATATATTTAAGACGTCTCCATTCTTGAAACAAAAGAAAAGCTCCTAATGCAAACCCAGCAAAGTTTACTAAGTGAGGGATGGAGTATTTTTCAAATAAATATCTAAAGTGATAGGATGCATCCCAAGCCGAGCCTATGAATTTAAGAAGTAGTGCAAGGACCCATAATCGGTAAAATTTCAAATCAACATCTCCTTTCCTTTATCCAAGTAAATCAAATACACTCCCGAATATTAATACTAGTAAATAATTTATTACAAGAGCTATTCCAAAAGTAATCGCCGTTTTTTTCAAAGTCTTCTGTTTGAATAATTTGTACATAAAAATAAAGCCAGTAACGACAAGAAAAAAATTGCATACGAAGATCATCCATAACTGCCATTCACTTTCTGTATGGGGTTCATCTGTAATATGCATTAAATATAAAGGAAGTAAAGAGATCATAATCCCCTCCTAGATAAATAAAAGTGCGTTCAAAGTAATACTAGTAGAATAAATGATAAGATTCAATAGGGTTTTTAATAGTTTTACTTCTTCACCTTAAAGATCCGGAAATTCCACTATTAATATTATATGCATAATTTTGGGGAAAATGGTATAATTGACAACAAATTTTATAAAAAAAAGGTTATACAATGCAAGAAATCATGTTTTCTGGCCATTAAAAAAAGTAGTTTACTTATATGATAAAAGTGAAAAACATTTTGAAATTAATACTGTCTTACTTCCACAAGAATAATAGGGGTTGTAACCATAAAGTAAATAATTAAAAAAATTTAAAATTAATGAAGATATAATATGAAAACTATATACCTTGTTCGACATTGTCAGGCAGAAGGGCAATCGCGTGAAGCTAATTTAACGGAATTAGGGGTAGAACAATCTAAAAATCTAGCAGATTTTCTATTAACGAAAAATATCGAATACATCATTTCAAGTCCTTTCAAGAGAGCATACAGTTCGATTACTCCTCTAGCTGAAAGCCTCGGGATGGAAATTGTAAAAGATGAACGATTGTCAGAGCGAGTATTGAGTTCGGTCGATCATCCAGATTGGTTGAATATGCTGAAGAGAACTTTTGATGATTTGGATTTATGCTTTGAAGGCGGCGAATCCAGCAGGAATGCCGCAAACAGAGCCATTAATGTTATAAATGACATACTAGAAAGACCCTATCAAACTTCAGTAATAGTTACACATGGTAATCTCATGTCGCTCATTCTCAACAATTACAATAAACATTTTCATTTTGATCAATGGAAGGAATTATCAAATCCCGATGTATATCAGCTCGATATTTTTGATCAAAAGCCAAAAATTAATCGTGTTTGGAAATAGCAGTGCCCGACACTGACGGTGTCAGGCACCACTTTTTATTTATGACTGTTTTGTTAGGTTCTCTAGTTCTTCATCAATTCTTTTGGTATCGATTCTTTCAAATAGTGGTACCACTCCGTTTATTTTTTTGGATTGAACATAAGTAGGTTTCCATGTTAGCTCTTCAAGTTCTAATATCTCTTGAATAGTTTTGCTTGAAAAAGGTAAAAACGGATGTAGCAGCTTTGAGATGTTTGCAATAATATGCACACAGGTTGCAAGTGAATGTTGACAGGACACGGCATCCTCTTGAATCTGTTTCCAAGGTTGAGCTTGATCAAAAAACTTATTTGAAAACCGAATGAACGCAAATATTTCTTCAAGTGCCTGCTTAAAATGAGTATTTTCAATATGTTTCCCAATAGAATCGTAAAGTGCTTTCACCCTATTTTCGATGTCTGGATCTACTTCGCCTTCAGGAATGACACTAGAATAATATTTTTCAATAAACTTTAAAGTTCGATTGACGAAGTTCCCGTATGCCCCTAATAGTTCGCTGTTATGACTATATATAAATTCTCTCCAAGAAAAATCTGTATCCCTATTCTCTGGTGCATTAATTGTTAAAAAATAGCGTATAGAATCCGGATGGTATGTTTTAAGTATATCTGGCACCCAAACAGCCCAGTTCTTACTTGTAGAGAGCTTCCTTTTTTCTAAAGTTAAATATTCATTGGAAACGATATGTTTCGGTAATGCTTTATTATTAATACCCATCAAGATTGCTGGCCAAATTATTGTATGAAATGGGATGTTATCTTTTCCGTGTACATAGTAAGTAACTGTATTCTCATTCCAAAACGGAGAATCATCAATAAGATTGTTTTTTGCCCAAAGTTTACTTGCAGAAAGATAACCAGATACAGCTTCAATCCAGACATATATCTTTTTATCTTCATATCCCTTAACAGGGACATTAACACCTAAAGGTAAATCCCGAGAGGCTGCCCGATCATGAAGACCTTCTTGCAAGTATCTTTTTGTCAGTTGAATAGCATTCTCTCGCCATGTATGGTTGTCTTCTGTAGTAGCTACGTAGTTTACAAGCTTTTCATGAAATCTGCTTAATAAGAAATAAAAATGCTCTGTATTTTTTATAACAGGAATGGTACCGCAAATTTTACAAGTTCTTTCAAGCAAATCCAGCGGATCTAATATTGTTGAGCAATGATCACATTGGTCACCTCGTGAAGGATTGCCGCATTTAGGACAAATTCCTTCTACGTAACGATCAGGAAGAAATTGTGTACAGCTTGGGCAATAGGTTTGTTCGACCTCTTTTTTATCTATGAAGCCTTTTTCAAGTAAATCCAGAAATATTTGTTGAACAATTTCATGGTGATGGTTAGAGTCTGTCCTTGTATAGCAATCGAATGAAAACCCAAGCTTTGAAAAGGAATCCTCGAATTCTTCGTGATAACAATCAGCAATTTCTTTAGGTAAAACATTTTCCTCTTTTGCACGTATAGCAATTGGAGTTCCATTGCAGTCGCTCCCTGAAACATAAAGTACATTTTTTCCTGTTAATCGGTAATATCGCGCTAAAATATCTCCCGGTAATAAACTTGCAACATGCCCTATATGTAAAGAGCCGTTTGCATAAGGCCATGCACCGCCAATAAAAACATTCATCTTTGTTTCCTCCTTTTTTAATAACCTGGCTTTGTTAATAAATATGTTAGATAAAATTACTTGTAGGATTTGTGTAAAGCCGAAGTATATCTAGCTGAACCCATCCCTACAAGCTTTTTCAGATATAAAAGCATTGATTTGGAAAGCCAATCAAATAAAAAAGCCCCGCCCTTATCTTGGAAAAGATAAGGACGAGGCTTGGATCCTCGTGGTACCACCTTAATTCACTAATAGCTCACACCATTAGTCTCTACAAGTACGGAGAAAAGTACATTTCCTCTTATACTGTGGCTTTTGTAACAAGTACCAACACTTGTCGTAACCTACTAGTATGAAAAAATACGTTCAGCACGAAGCTCAGAGGCCATTTTCAAATGAGTCGTTTTGCTTCTTTTCAGCTACCGAAGCTCTCTGCAGAAAACATCGTCATTTTACTTTCCCTCATCATAGCTTTTATTAAGGTGAAATTAATGGAATTATATCTAAAATATTTTTAAAAGTAAAGACAAAAAGTTTGAAAAATTCTATATGGTACATAAAACAGGATAATTCAATAAATAGAACGAATAAGAGATATTATCCTTTTTGTCAAAGCGGAGGGAATGAAAAATGAATAAACAAAGCATCCAAAATAAAAAAGCGTGGGAATATCGCGCATACGAATTCTGGAATAAAAGTTTCGGTTCTCCAAAGGAAAAATCCGCTCAACTATTAAAAAATCCACAATCATATCTTAAAAAACATAAACAATATTTTGAACATATTGAAGGAAAGAAGATCGCTAATCTTTGTGGTTCGAACGGAAGAAAAGCAGTTCCATTGGCATTATTAGGAGCTGAAGTAACAGTATTTGACATTTCGGAAGAAAATAAAAAATATGCTTTAGAATTAGCAGAATTTGCAAATGCCTCAATCAACTATATTGTTTCTGATATTTATGATATAGACATCAGAAAGTTTGGAGGATATTTTGACATTCTTTATTTAGAAGGGGGAATATTACATTATTTTAATGATATAGATAAACTAATGACTATTCTCTATTCATTATTAAAAGATGGTGGACAAATGGTTTTAAGTGATTTCCATCCTCTTAGGAAATGTTTTACAGAGAGCGAGGATGTCAATTATTTTGATAAGGAATTACAAAAAGGAGATCTAGCATATAAGAATTTCTTTAATGAGCATGAACAACAAGATTTTCCCAATGTGTCTATTAGATTATATACGCTAAGTGAGATTATTAATTCAGTAATCAAATCTGGTTTTAGATTAGAAAAATTTGATGAACACCCTGGCTGGAATAATGAAAATATACCATGGGAATTTACTATTCTAGCAAGTAAGTCTATTTTAAAAAAATAAAAAAATGAAAATCATAATCTGTAGAAAAAGAATGCATTTTGATCTTTCAAAATGGATTTTTTTTATTGGCATTTAAATTCATAACCAATATGCATGAATATCATGCATATTCGGGATTGGTAGTTATATATAGTGTGGAGTATGATAATAATGAAAAAACAATATATAGATGAGGTTTTTAATGATGGAATGGCATCAAATTCAATATTTTCAAGTGGTTGCTAAGACCCAGCATATTACTCGTGCAGCTGAACAACTTTCAATTTCACAGCCTGCTCTTAGTCGAGCTATATCAAAACTCGAGGATGACCTAGGTGTACAGTTATTTGACAGGAAAGGCCGAAACATTAAATTAAATCAATATGGAAAAATGTTCCTCAACCGAGTGGAGCGTTCAATAAACGAAATTGAGATCGGTAAACAAGAAATTCGGGACGCTATACACCCTGATCATGGTACGGTATCTCTAGCATTTTTACATTCGCTTGGAATAAGCTTCGTCCCTGAAATTGTTAGTTCATTCCAAAACAAGTTTCCCGATGTAAAGTTCTGTCTAAATCAAGCTGCAACACAAAATGTATTGGAACAAATTCAAATGGGAGAAATAGATGTAGCACTTATTTCCGATATACAAAATTTTAAAGAAATCATTTGGAAACCTTTGCTGACTGAAGAATTATTTTTAATTGTGTCCATACAACATCCACTGGCAAAATTTGATGAGGTCGATTTAAATGAAATTAGCGAGGAACCTTTTATCGCCTTTAAAAATGGATACGGAATGCGGACGATTATTGATAATCTCTGTGATCAAGCAGGTTTTTCTCCAAAAGTGGTTTTTGAGGGAGAAGAAATTGGAACAGTTGCAGGGCTTGTTGCAGCTAAGTTAGGTGTATCACTTGTGCCTGACATGAAAGTTTTGGACAAAGCAAAGGTGAAGCTTTTACGTATTAAGAATCCAAAATGTTCGAGAGTGATTGGAATAGCTTGGAGACAAGATCGGTATTTATCTCCTGTAACAAAAAGATTTATCCAATACGTTGAGAATTTATCTATAAAAGAGATGTGAATCTCTTACTTTAGATGAAAAGAATATTGTTCTATTAGTAGGATTTTAAACATCATTTGAAAAAGCATCAATGTTTATGATAGGCTGTTTTCGTAAAGTTTGTTGCTTTTTTTGTGATATTGTATTAACAATCTGAGTTGATTGTAGCGGAGGGCACTTCCCTCCCCGCGGAAAGCAAGTGTCTGGAGCGGAAATCAACGGACTAAGTTTATTGTCTAAAAACAACAATTTATACGAAAAGAGCCTTATGATAAAGGAGTATATTTCATCATGAGTTATATAAAACGTGGAACTGCCACTTTTCGTTTGGCGAATTTAGCTTTATTTGCAGGTGGTTTTAACACATTTGCTATTCTTTGGAGCACCCAGCCATTACTACCAGAGATTGCTAAATAGTTCCATATATCACCAGATTTATCTAGTTTAACACTATCATCTACTACGATAGCATTAGCTATTAGCATGTTACTTGTCGGTTCATTATCTGAGGTGTTTGGACGTAAATCGGTCATGTCCATTTCTTTAGTCGCTTCCTCTATACTGGCGATCTTAACAGCATTTAGTCCAAACTTCCATTTCTTACTCGTTTTTAGAATCTTGCAAGGTATTGTTTTAGCGGGATTGCCTGCCATAGCGATGGCATATTTAGGGGAAGAAATAGAACCAAAGAGCCTAGGTATGGCAATGGGATTATATATAAGCGGAAATTCTATCGGAGGAATGGGTGGCAGAATAATCAGTGGAGTGTTAACGGATTATTTTGATTGGCATATTGCCTTAGTAGGGATTGGCGTAATTAGTTTCTTGGCAAGCATACTCTTTTGGTTCACTTTGCCAAAATCAACTCATTTTCAGCCTAGAAACTTTGAAATTGGAAAACTAGTAAAATCACTCATAAGTCAATTTAAAGAGCCAGGATTATTCTATTTACTTGGAATCGGTTTTTTATTAATGGGGAGCTTTGTAACCTTGTATAATTACATTGGTTTTCAATTAGTTGCTCCACCCTATTTATTAAGTCAAACAGTAGTAGGATTTATTTTTATTGTATATCTTGTTGGGACATTCAGTTCAACATGGATGGGGATGTTAGCAGATCAACATGGCCGAAGGAAAATTTCACAAGTTTCTTTACTCATTTTACTTATAGGGGCTTGTATTACATTAAATACAAACCTTTTATTGAAAATAATTGGAATTGCAATCTTTACCTTTGGCTTTTTCGGAGGTCACTCCATTGCTAGCGGCTGGGTTGGTAAACTGGCTACCCATGATAAGGCCCAAGCATCAGCACTTTATTTGTTCTTCTATTACGTAGGGTCAAGCATTGGAGGAACTGCAGGAGGTACTTTTTATAGCGATTTTGGATGGATCGGAGTAATAAGTATGATTGTTTTGTTTGCGGTGATTGCTATTGCAATGTCCGTTCGTCTAGGAGTCATTGCGAAGAAACGGTTACAGCTTTCATCAAATGTCATCTAGTATAAATAAACTTGCATATATAAACAAAAAGAGGCTGGGACATAACTAGCTTCATATAATGAGAAAGATGAAATTGATCATCCTCAATTCATCTTTCTTTATTTCTGTTAATAATTTTTGTTAATTTTTAGCTAATGGCCGTGAATTTTCGTAAATTCACGGCCATTAATGCTATACCCATTTCGTTTTCAACCTTCGATTTTCCCCGTACAGAAAATCGAGTGAAACGCAAATTAGCCTTCAAGAATCCAAAAACTGGTTCCACATCGATTTTTCGTTTTCGATAGATTGAACTCGTTTTTTCTTCTGAAAGCTTCGCTCTCACATATTCTTTTTGTTGTTCCCACTTCTCATTCACCATTAACTTTCGATTATTTCCCTCTTTTGCTTTTGTACATGATGAACGAAATGGGCAACCTGAACAGTCTTCACATTCATAGATCTTAAACTCTCGTTTGAAGCCTGTTTTATCCGTACGTACAGAATAATATTTAAAAACTACGCTTTGTTGATTTGGGCAAGTGTATGTATCGTTATCTTCATCATAATGCCAGTTGTCTGGATTGAATTCGTTTTGTTTATATTTTTTCTTTTGCTCTTTGAGGTACATGCCATACGTAATTAAAGCTTCTCGTTTACGATTCGACATGACATCATCATAATTCTGTTCACTACCATAACCTGCATCTGCGACAATGTGCTTTGGTAACTTAAAATAATCTTCCTCAATTGTGTCTAAGAAAGGGATTAATGTACGTGTATCTGTGGGATTTGGAAATAGACTATAGGCAAGCGCATATTGACCTTCTGTTGCGACTTGTACGTTATAGCCTGCCTTCAATTGACCATTTTTCATATAATCATCTTTCATGCGCATAAATGTCGCATCGTGATCCGTCTTTGAATAACTATTTCGTTCGCCAAAGATTTCAAAGTCTCGTTGATAGTTTTGTTTTCGTACAATATAATCCATTAGTTGTTTCCGTGCTTGTTTCGGGAATTTCCGCTTACTTCTTAAGACTTTACGTTCTTCTACATCTGAGGAATCTCCGATTCTTTTGTCATATTCAGTAACGACATCGTCTACCTTTTTGACCAATTGAGCGAGTTCTTCAAGTGATAACTGTTCTTCACTTTCTCGTTTAATTTCAGGTATAATTTCTTTTTCAAGTAACTCATCGTATAGTTCATTTGACTTTTCAATTAATCCAATATGATACTTTTCGATAGATTTCTTCCATACAAAGGTAAATTTATTCGCATTTGCCTCTATCTTTGTACCATCAATAAAAACAGCTTCTTGATCGATAAGCTTTTCTTCGATCAATTGGCAACGGAATTGGACGAAACATTGGCGTATTAATTCTTTCACTTCTGATTGAACACGGAATCGGTTGATTGTGCGGTAGCTTGGTTCATACCCTTGAGCCAGCCACATCATACGGATACTGTCTTTTAATAGGGCTTCAATTTTGCGCCCTGAGAAGACAGATTGCGAATAGGCACATAAGATAATTTTAAGCATCATGCGTGGGTGATAGGCAGGACAGCCCTCATTTCGTAGAAATGGTTCGAACGCTTCCTGAGGAATACTTTCAACTAAATGATGGACATGGAAGGCGATATCATTACTTAGTAATTTTACTTCTAAATCTAAAGGCAAAACTATTTGATTCATGTTATAATTTTTAAACATAAGGACACTTCTTTCTGATTAGATTTTGTGTGGTAACTTAATTTTATCAGAAGTAGTCCTTATTTTTATTAAAAAATAAACAAAGCCGGTGAAATTTTACGACAAGTAAAATTTCACCGGCTTTTTCATCTTAAAGGTGAGTTTTGTCCCAGCCTCTTTTTGACTACTCCAAAAACCTGTCTCTTTCCTCTTTTGTAGGCAACATGCAGCTTTCTCTAATCCCGAACCATTTATAACGGTTCTTAGCGATTAAATCGTAAAAAAAATCCCTGATTGGAGGTGGAATGATTAGAAACAAATACAATAGCCTCCACAACCCCTGAAGGTTTTTGCACATTCTCAATGCAGCGCTTGATTTTATATAATATGTGTTATCTTCTATTAAAACAAAACTATCGATTTCATCATGTATGCCATGTTCCCGTAGAAGCTTTTTTCCAATTTCACTTTGAAGAGAAGCGAACTTGAAACATCCAGCTGGGTCTCGCTTAATAATAAACTGAACACTGCTATTGCAAAAATTACAAACACCATCAAATAATATAATGCCAGCCATGTACTCACCAGCTTTTCGTATATAAATTTAGAAGTTCTATATGTTTAGAATAACATACACTTTCTTGAAAATGGGAAGTACTTTTAACATATAAAAAACCTCCACATAGTTAGATGGAGGATAAAAGTTTATAGTTTACTTTATTTCGACTTTGGAACATGCTTAAATATTTCTCCGCTTTCAAAAAAATCAATTAATCGTGTAAGCCAATGATAATAATCTGACCAGATTTTCATTTCTTTTAATAATTCATTAACTTGAGCTTCGATTTCTTGGTTTAATTCCTCCTTTTCCTTCAGCTCCGAAAGCTCGCGAGTTAATTTTTTTTCAAATATTTTATTTCGATTGATCGTTTTTCTCCAATTGGAAGTAAAGATAGATATAAATGTTTCATAGTAGTCTGATTCTACATCATATATATCTTTGCGAACGCCTTTTTCAAATACTTTTTCAGCGATATTTATATCAAGCATTTCACGAACGACTTGGCTCATTCTTGTTTTACTCATACCTGTCGCCACAGATAGCTCGTCAAGTGTCATCGGTTTACGATTCATATATATGATTCCAAGTACCCTTCCAACTGTAGTGGAAACTCCATAGGAACGCATATTATCAGCAATTTTTTCAATATATTGTTCCTTTGCTTGGTTAATCATTTTTAATGATTTATCTTCCATTGGTAGCAAGCTCCTTTTAAATACCAAATATACTAGGACAATGTAACATAAATCATGGGAAAAATAAAATGGGAAGTAGGTCAGGAAATCGAAGTATTTGTAAGTAATAGTAAGAATGAAATTGATCATGAGTGTTACAGTATATATATTTCATAAAATAAGTGTAATATGTACAATTTGTAAACTTTTTATTTTACGAAGTTTACGGTAAGATAATAAGGTAACCCAACACTGACAAAAATAATTACGGAGGTGCGGGCAATTTGCTTAAATTTGAACATGTAACAAAAGTGTATAAGGGAGGAAAAACAGCGGTTGAAGATTTGAACTTGGAGTTTAAATCGGGTGAGTTCATAGTTTTCATAGGTCCGAGTGGCTGTGGGAAAACGACAACTATGAAGATGATTAACCGTTTAATTGAACCCACGAGTGGAAGCATTTATATTAATGGAAAAAACATTTTAGAAAAAGATCCAGTACAACTTAGACGAGAAATTGGATACGTCATTCAGCAAATCGGTTTATTTCCCCATATGACCATTCAGCAAAACATATCACTCATACCTAAGCTTCTAAAATGGCCTGAAGAACAGCGCCGTAAACGTGCAAAAGAATTACTTCAATTAGTAAACATGACGGAAGATTATTTAGATCGGTATCCACATGAATTAAGTGGCGGGCAGCAGCAAAGAATTGGTGTTTTAAGAGCATTAGCAGCAGATCAGCCACTCATCTTAATGGATGAACCATTTGGTGCATTGGATCCCATTACTCGAGATTCATTACAGGATGAATTCAAAAAGCTGCAGCAATCATTAGGGAAGACCATTGTCTTTGTAACCCATGATATGGATGAAGCGATTAAATTAGCTGATAAATTAGTGATTATGCGTGCTGGAAAATTAGTTCAAGTTGGAACACCAGAAGAAATTTTACGTGAACCCGCGAACGATTTTGTTGAGGAGTTTATTGGGAAAGAACGTTTAATCCAAGCACGGCCGAATATCCAAACGGTCGAACAAGTAATGAATCCTGACCCAATTACGATTACGGAAGATCGATCCCTTTCGGAGGCAATCCAACTTATGAAGGACAAAAGAGTGGATTCCCTCCTTGTTGTTGATCATAATCGAGTTTTGAAGGGGTATATCGATGTTGAAATAATTGATCAAAACCGTAATAAACCGGTTCGAGTATCTGATATGGTAGAATCAAAAATTTTCGCTGTAGAAAAAGAAACTTTACTTCGGAATACGATAAGAAAAATTTTAAAAATGGGAATGAAATATGTTCCGATTGTGGATAAGCAGCAGCGGCTTGTTGGTATCGTGACTAGAGCTAGTCTTGTCGATATTGTTTATGATTCCATTTGGGGTGAAACACAAGATGAAATTTTAAAGGAGAATATCGGATAGGAGGGGAGTCAGTTGAATAGTATTGTTCAATTTTTAGATAGCTATTGGAGTGAATTGTTATTTAAAACATGGCAGCATTTCTATATATCTATCATTGCTGTTCTCCTTGGTATTATCGTTGCCGTTCCAGTTGGAATTTCTTTAACAAGGATTCCGAAAGTGGCAGGATTTATTATGGGAATTGCAGGTGTAATTCAAACGTTTCCAAGCCTCGCTATTTTAGCTTTTTTCATACCAATCCTTGGTGTTGGTAAGGTTCCGGCAATTATTGCATTATTTTTCTATTCAGTCCTACCCATCTTGAGAAACACCTATATTGGTGTAAAAGGTATTAAACGAAACTTGCTTGAAGCAGGACGCGGGATGGGTATGACTGGATGGGAACGGATCCGCTATGTTGAGATTCCGCTGGCGATACCAGTTATTATGGCTGGTATTCGATTATCAACAGTTTATTTAATTGGTTGGGCAACACTCGCTTCATTTATTGGAGCAGGAGGACTTGGAGATTATATTTTTAGCGGTCTTAATTTGTATCAAACTGAATTTATTATCGCAGGTGCCATACCCGTAACGATACTAGCCTTATTAGTAGATATACTTTTAGGAAAAGTAGAAACTTGGGTAACACCAAAAGGTATTCGCGATTTAAAAGAAGCAATATAGGAAGGAGCATATGTGAACATGAAAAAACGGAAATGGATGGTTGTCTTCGTTTTGTCAATGTCTTTGTTAATCAGTGGATGCTCTTTACCTGGTTTACGTGCTTCATCAGATAAATCAGTTACAATTGGCATGATGAATACAACAGAATCACAAATTCTAGGATATATTCAAAAATTAATGATTGAACACTATACAAATGTAAAAGTTGATATGGTCAATAATTTAGGATCCTCTATCGTTTTACACAAGGCGATGTTAAGTGGTGAAGTAGATCTATCATCTGTTCGTTATACAGGAACAGATCTGCCAGGTGCATTAGGTATGGAGCCTGTAAAAGATCCTAAAGAAGCATTGCGGATCGTCCAAACTGAATTTAAAAAAAGATTTGATCAAACATGGTTCGATTCTTATGGGTTTGCAAACTCCTATGCTTTTACTGTAACAAAGGATTTTGCCGAAAAAGAAAAGATCAAGAAGGTTTCAGATTTAAAACCTTTGATCAACGATTTGAGCCTAGGTGTTGATAATTCTTGGTTGAAACGAAAAGGCGATGGCTATGAAGGTTTTGTAAAGGAATATGGCTTCGAATTTGGCCATACCTATCCAATGCAGATTGGTCTTGTATATAAAGCTGTTAAAAGCGGAAAAATGGATGTTGTTTTAGCTTATACGACGGACGGACGAATTAATGCGTACAATTTGGAGGTTCTTGAAGATGATAAACATTTCTTCCCGCCTTATGATGCCTCACCGTTAGCTCGTAATGAAGTGTTAAAACAGCATCCGGAATTAAAAGATGTTTTGCAAAAATTAGTTGGTAAAATCAATACGAAAAAAATGCAGGAATTGAATTATGAGAGTGATGGCAAAATGAAAGAACCATCTATTGTCGCTAAGGAATTTTTAGAAGAAAATCATTACTTTGAGTAAGTCATTTTTCTTAAATATTGTTGTTGTTGAATTGTAGGTCAAATCATTTTGGAAAATCCATGTTTCTAAGAAAAGAGGCCCTAAAACTAGCAATATTAGGTTGTTAGCTATTATACAATTAAACAATAAACTATTCGAAAATAGCCTTAAATAATGTGGGAGGTGTGGGGGAAATTGAATACACTCCAAGGAATATTCGATTATTATGCTCAAAATGGCAGCTATGTTTGGGAACAATTTTATCGCCACTTTCTTATGTCTGCCTATGGTGTATTATTTGCAGCGATTGTTGCGATTCCATTAGGTATTTTAATTGCCCGTTATCGTAATCTGAGTACTTGGATCATATCTCTAGCCAATATCATTCAAACGATTCCTGCTTTAGCGATGTTATCGGTACTTATGTTAGTAATGGGCTTGGGAACAAATACAGTTGTTCTCGCACTATTTCTATACTCACTGTTGCCGATTCTAAAAAACACATACACAGGAATTGTCAATGTTGATCATTTCCTCTTAGAATCAGGAAAGGCGATGGGGATGACCAAGTTTCAAGTATTACGAATGGTTGAGTTGCCACTTGCATTATCGGTAATTATGGCTGGATTACGAAATGCGCTTGTAGTTGCAATTGGTATAGCAACAATTGGAACGTTTGTAGGTGCCGGAGGACTGGGTGATATTATTGTCCGTGGTACAAATGTAACGAATGGTTCACCCATTATATTAGCCGGTGCAATCCCAACGGCACTTATGGCTGTAGCTGCAGACTTTATTATGGGTTGGTTGGAAAGAATTTTGTCACCTGTAAAAAAGAAAAAAGGAATAAACGTTGATATGAAGGAAGCTGCTTGATGAAAATATTCAAAAATAATAAGGTGTGCCGAAATAGTGGCACACCTTATTATTTTGCTTGATTTACTTATGTTATGGAGGTTGGATCATCAAAAGACCTATCACTCGCCATAAATTAAGGGGCAATGTTCATTCTATCCGAAATTAGAATTTCTATATCTTTACATAATTACAATAATCTATATAAAATGTGCCAATAATTAAAGGTGGGTATTTTTTTCAAAATTCAATCTCTATCGAGAAGTTAATTAAAAAAACAGTTCGGTTTAGGGAAAAAGAATTACTCGGTTATAGTCATACTTGCTAATATTTTGATCATGTATTGATTTCATGTCCATATTTCTATATTCTTGAATTAATATTTCGAATATTGAATTACTTATTCTTGAAAAGAGGGGATTTGTATAAGAAGTCGTTTCATCGTTTTTTGCATGATATTGATTTTCTCTGTATTTACAACTTTAACAAATCCTTTAATTTTTGCAAAAGAAAAAATGTATAAAATTGCAGGAGACTGGGCACTTCCTCCTTTTTCGTTCAAAAATGATCAAGGAAAGTTGTCCGGTATAAACATTGATTTAATGGAAAAAATCGCTAAAGAAAATGGGGTTATTTTCGAATATATTCCAATGGGGATTCGCGAAGCGGAGAAAGCTCTAGAAGCTGGTGAAATTGATGCGATTGCAGGTATGACTTATAGTACGGAAAAGGATCGAGTATTTGATTTTTCGATTCCATTCTTTACTATGTCTGAATCATTAATTATTCCCATCGATAAAAAGAACAAAGTTAAAGGCATTACTGATGTAAGAGATATGCAAATTACCCTTCAAAATAATTCACCTGTGCTTAGTACATTATTAAATATGAGAAATACGAATCTTACATTGGCGACGAATCAATATTCGGGACTTTTGACACTTATGAATAACCGTGCAAATGTTTTAATCGGGAATAAATGGACGGCAGCTTTCTTTTTGAAAAAATTTAACCAAGAAAAAAATTACGTCATTCTTGATGAAGTATTAGAGCCAGCAGATTATGCGATTGGTGTAAAGGAAGGAAACAATGCACTCCTTACAATGATAAATAAGACTCTTACAATTCTAAAAGCGAAAGGAGAAGTAAATGAACTAATTGATGAATGGGTGAGACCCCAATCTGAAGCAAAAATCGCACGTTTAGAAAATTTTATCTATCTATTAATCTCGTTTCTGTCTGTTGGAGCTCTTATTCTCTTATTAATTTATATTTGGAATCAACGATTAAAAAAAGCTGTCAATGCCCAGACAAGTAAACTACGTTTTCTGAATGAAGATTTACAGATGCAACGCCAAAGGAATGCTGATAGTAATGCGTTTAAAGATCAAATCCTAAACAATATCGATACGGGTATTATCACATTTAGTCTAGATTATAAAATATCAAGTTGGAATAAACGGGCAATAGAGATTCTTGAACTATCTAAATCATCCATTTCTGACATTCAAAAATCCCCAATATTCAAGAAACTATTTGAAACTAATCCTTTTGTACAAGCTTCAAATCAGGAGGCGGGGCAGCTTTATCATATTTTAGAAATGAACGAAGGTGGGGAAGGGAAGGTCATTTATTATTCCATGCACAAGATGTATGATTCACAAAACATTCAAACGGGGTATTTACTATCTATAAATGATGAAACAGAAAAAAAGAAACTAGAGCAAAAATTAATTATTCAGGAGAAGCTTCATGCACTTGGACAGCTTGTGGCAGGGGTTGCTCATGAAATTCGTAATCCGTTAACATCTATAAAAACGTTCATAGAACTTCTTCCTAGCAAATATGACCGTCCGCAATTTCGAGAGGTCCTGATGGAGCATTTGCCAGTGGAGGTGAATCGGTTAAACATGATTGTAACAGATTTAGTCGAATATGCGAGGCCGCGTCCTCCAAATACCCAAAGCTGTTCAGCATATGAACTTACTTCTTTGCTTGCCTTTCTTCAAGTTACAATGAAGAAAAATAATATAGATTTTGAACAAAATATAGAATCTGACCTCGTTTTTTTCATTGATCCTCAACAAATTCGTCAAGTTCTTTTAAATCTATTATTAAATGCTATTCATGCAGTGGAAGGGACAAGTGTAAAGAAGATAAATATCCTTATGGAAAAGGAGAATCAAGAACAAGGAAGAATCCAGATTATCGATTCTGGAAAAGGAATGAACCGGGAAGAATTAAACCGTATCTTTGAACCATTCTATACAAGCAAGGAAAAAGGCGTAGGTTTAGGATTGACCTTATCTTACAATTTAATCAAAGAAAATCATGGTGACATTCATGTAACTAGTATTCCTAATAAAGGTACGAAATTCACGGTTATATTGCCTTTATACTCGGAGGAGGAGATTCGGATTGAAACCACAAATACTGGTTATTGATGATGAGCAAGCGATTTGTTCCTCTATTTGTTTTGCATTAGAAGATGATTATCAAGTTATGACTACAACTGACCCCGAAAAGGGCCTAATCATGATTGAACAAACTCATGTTGATATAGTCCTGCTAGATCTTCGAATAGGAAGTTTCAATGGACTAGATGTATTACAAAAAATTAAACAAAAAGATTCAAAAGTTACTATTATTATGATGACTGCTTATGCATCTATTGAAACATCTATAGAAGCAATAAAAAAAGGTGCCTATTATTATATAGAAAAGCCTATTAATATGAAGGAGCTTTCTTTACTATTACTAAGGGCATCGGAATTTAAACGAATGTCACATAAGATAGAAACATTAAACGAAGAGCTAGAGCAAAGAAGAAATACAGAAACATTTCTAGGAAACAGCAAAGCTATGAAACATGTTTTTTCAATGATTGACCGAATAAAAGATATTGATTCTAGTGTACTGATAACGGGGGAAAGCGGAACTGGGAAAGAACTAGTAGCTCGAAGTATTCACAATACTGGGAAACGTAAAAATCAGCCGTTGGAAATTTTAAATTGTGCGGCAATTCCTGAAACCTTGCTTGAATCGGAATTGTTTGGCTATGAAAAAGGTGCTTTTACTGGAGCGACACAGCGAAGAGAAGGAAAGTGGGTGGCAGCAAATGGTGGAACCTTGTTTCTTGATGAAATTAGTGAAATGCCACTTTCTCTTCAAGCAAAATTATTACGAGTGATCCAAGAGCGTGAAGTCACACCTCTAGGATCAAACAAGAAAATTCCACTCGACGTTCGTATCATCAGTGCAGCTAATAAAAACCTTGAACAGATGGTAATGGAAGGGACGTTTCGTGAGGATTTGTATTTCAGATTGAACGTAATTCCAATACACACACCTCCCTTAAGAGAAAGAAAGGAAGATTTGCCACTTTTAATTGATTATTTTATGCAAAAGTATTGTAGAGAAATGAATCGAGAAAAGAAATCATTCACTGCTGCTGCAAGGAAACTTTTACTCGATTATCATTATCCTGGAAATGTACGTGAATTAGGGAATATTATTGAATACGCTGTAGCTCTTTCAATTCACAATGAAATTGATGAAATTGATTTACCTCAATATGTCCAAGAACAAAAGAAAGTACCTGTAGAATTTTCTACTGATCGTGAACAACATGGTCTTCACATTCCTTTAGGTTTGTCAATGAAGGAAATCGAGAAAAAAGTAATATCTGCAACACTAAGACATTATGATAATCACCGGCAAAAAACAGCTCAAATTTTGCAAATTTCCGAAAGAAGTCTTCGGGATAAAATTAAACTCTATGAAATTAAGAAACAACTTAATGGAAAAAACTGAAATTCGGCAAAATTTGCATGATGTATCGGCAAATTTTGCCGTTTGTATTCGTGTAAAATTGACAAAAAGATTGTAAGCGTATGCATAGTAAAAAGACTGAAAATTGGCACGATACTTGCATGTATTGTTTATATGAAAGGAGGACCAGTATTGAAAACAGGAACACTCCTAAACTTCTTGTTCCTTTGGGTAATTTTATTAACAGGATGTACAAACGACAATCAAAAGGTTACTTCACATTTTGTTTTTCCAACCCCGGAGAAAATTTCAGACGATCAGCGCTCTTTGATTATTGCAACAGGTGATATGTCAGGTGTTTATTTTTCTTTAGGACAAGCTTTGGCGGATTTATTTGAGAAGTATAATGGAACAGCTTCGGGAACCCAAGTGACAAATGCTTCCATTCATAACACGAAACTGGTGAGCCAGAAACAGGCTGAACTGGGATTTAGTACTGTTGATGTCCTTGCATTACCCGAGACAAATAAAACAAAACTTCGTGCTCTTACAGGACTTTACTCTAATTACATTCAGATTGTAACAACAAAAGAAAGCGGAATTCATTCTTTAAAAGATTTGCGTGGTAAACGAGTTAGTTTAGGAACAGACGGGAGTGGAACGAAACTCATGTCAGAACGGATCCTAAAGGCTGCTAATCTTGCAAACCATCAAATGCAATTATTTTCTCTTTCATTTACTCAATCTGCAGATGCTTTAAGAAATGGTACGATTGATGCTGCATTCTTTTCTTCAGGTTTACCGAATCCTGAAATTTCTGCTCTTGATAAAGAACTGGACATTAGACTTGTCCCAGTACCAATACAGATTATCGAACAACTTCATGATCAATATGGATTCTATAATAGGGATGTAATTGGCAGCCAAACCTATCATGGTGTTTCCAATAAAATACAAACCATAACAGTAAAAAATGTGCTGCTAACATACCCAGACTTGCCTAATCAAGAAGCATTCCAACTCGTAAAAACAATATTTGAACATTTACCAGAACTGAAAACCGTCCATCCGGCAGCTGCTGATATCAATGATTTGGAAGCAATTAAGGGGATTCCAATAGATTTTCATCCGGGTGCGAATCAATATCTAAAAGATAATATCAAAAAATTCAAATAACAATATAAAAAATGGAGGTCTGAAAAATGAAAAAGTTATTCACTTTCATTTCTATAATTTTGCTACTAGCTTTATCGGCCTGTGGAAACCCGACACCGAAAAAGCCCGGTGAAACAGCAAAATCGAGCGGTGGAGGAACAAAGACTATAACAATTGCTGGAAATGGCGGGGTTATTGAAAAAGCCATTCGTGATGTAATTGCACCTAAATACAAAGAAGAAACAGGAATAACGATAAATTATTTACCTGGACTCTCCGGTGAGATTTTATCCAAAGTAGAATTGCAAAAAAATGCTCCACAAATTGACATTGCATTATTCGTTCCTGTTGATGTTCAACGTGCCAAAGATAAAGGGTTAACAGATACTTTGGATGAATCTAATGTTCCTAATATGAAAAATGTCAAACCTGATTTGGTAGCAGTAGAAGGTGCAGCGGCTCCTGTATTTGGCTTAGTAATTGCCCCTGCTTATAATACAGAATCATTTAAAAAGAATAATTTGAAACCTATACAATCTTGGAACGACCTCGCATCTGGTGACTATAAAGGAAAAACGGCATTTGCAGATATATCAAATGATTGGGGCTTTAATACATTATATGGGCTGGCACTGGCAAACGGAGGCAGTGTAGATAATATGGAGCCTGGTTTAAAGAAGGCAAAAGAACTTGCAGGATTTTCATCAACTTTTTATAAAAATTCAACACAGATGATGCCGGCTGTTCAGCAAGGTACGGCAGATGTAACGGTAATGGGAAGCTATGCTATTGGGGAGCTTGCATTATCCGGTATACCGATTAAGATGGCTGTTCCAAAAGAAGGTGTTCCACTTCAAGCTTTTAGTGCGGCAATTGTGAAAAATAATTCTCACTATGATGAAGCTCTGAAATTTATTAACTATTTAATCAGCGAGGATTCGCAAAAGTTAATTTCGGAAAAAGGTTTTTATCCAGTTGTCGAAGGTGTGGAACTGCCAAAAGAATATGAAGAATCAATCGGCCTGAAAGAATCAGATAAAACATTCAAGCCTGATTTTGCTAAATTTGCTGAAATCCGTGCGGAATGGTCAGATCGTTGGGCGAAAGAAGTAACCCCTGAACTTGGAAAATTGCTTAAATAAGAATGGAGGGACTTTCAATCGATGAATGCAATTAGAAACGATGTAGAGATAAAAGGTGCAATAAAGCAATTCGGCCACAATACTGTACTGAATGGAATTGATTTAGAAGTGAAACAAGGTGAATTGCTTACACTACTTGGTCCTTCAGGCTGTGGAAAAACGACCACATTAAATTTAATTGCCGGCTTTCTTGAAGCGGATAGTGGCGATGTTTATATTAAAGGGAAGAAAGTGAATAAAGTCCCTCCATATAAACGGGATTTAGGCATGGTATTTCAAACCTATTCCTTATTTCCTCATATGACAGTTTATGAAAATCTTAGTTTCGGATTAAAGCTCCGCAAAATAGCTAAAGCAGAACAAAAAAAGAAAATCGATCGAGCTCTTGAACTTGTAAGAATGTCAGGCCTTGAAAATCGCTATCCCCGTGAATTATCAGGGGGACAGAGACAACGTGTTGCGATCGCCCGTGCCCTTGTTGTTGAGCCTGAATTGCTGCTTCTTGATGAACCTTTGTCAAATCTGGATGCCAAATTACGACATGAACTACGAACAGAAATAAAACGTTTGCAAAATGAAATTGGCGTAACCACGATTTTTGTTACCCATGATCAGGAGGAAGCTTTATCAATGTCCGATCGTGTGGTAGTAATGAATGCAGGCAAAATAGAACAAATTAGTAGTCCGACATCCATCTATAATCATCCTGATACTGAATTTGTTTTTCAATTCATTGGTAAATCCAATTGTTTTGATGGACGAGTAGTAGTAGTAGAAAACAGAAAAATTTCAGTTCAGGTAGGAGAGGAAATGACATATGCCGATGTAAGCAATATTATGGGGGAGGATCGAACGTTGAAGCCAGGGGATGAGGTGAAGCTTTATATTCGTCCTGAGAAAGTTTTCATTACCTCTGTTAGCAAAGCTTCATCTTCAACGCTGGAGCTTCATAAAGCGAAAATTAGCCAGCTTAACTATCTCGGAACATCTTGGGAAATTGCTGTGTCATTACTCGGAAAATCTGTTCAAATCTTAACGAATGAGTATGACTCGTCTTGGCAGTATGGAAGTGAGGTGTATGTTGGGTGGAACCCGTCAGACATTATGCTGATCAAGAAATAGATAAACAACCAACAATAACAGTTGAACCAGAAAAAAAGTTAAAAATTAAAAAAAGAAGAAGTTGGATACCTGGACTTCTTCTTCTAGTCCCAATTCTGTTATTCATCTTTGGCTTTTTTGTCGTCCCAATGCTGTATATTTTATATTTAAGCTTCATATCTACAGATAGTGTGAATGGAGCAGATGCTGTGTTTAGCTTGAATAACTATGTACAATTATTTACTGATAGCTACTATTTATCGTCGTTATGGTTAACGGTAAAAATCAGTTTATATTCTGTCATTGTTGCACTTTTACTTGGTTATCCAATCGCATTAACGATGGCAAAAAGTTCACCTCGTGTTCGCGGATATATAACTTTACTTATAGCTTCACCACTTTTAGTTAGTATTGTCGTACGAAACTTTGGTTGGTATTTATTATTATTACCGAATGGAACGATTAATCAAACTTTGATGAATTTAGGGATAATAAACGCGCCACTAAAATTATTATTTTCAGAGCTAGGTGTCGTTATCGGTTTATCGAATGCCTATTTGCCTTTCATGGTTTTAGCTATTGTGACAAGTTTATATAATATCGATCCTTCGTTAGAGAAGGCTGGGGCAATCCTTGGTGCTAGTCCACTTCGAAGCTTTTTCTCGATTACGCTTCCACTCAGTTTGCCGGGAATAGTATCTGGATGTGTACTTGTCTTTAGTCTATCAATGAGTGCATATGTAACTCCAGCATTAATGGGAGGAGCAAATGTTCCAGTTATGCCAGTCGTTGTGTACGATCAAATTAATAATCTACTAAAATGGACATTTGGTTCTGCTTTATCATATGTTCTCTTAGCTACTACACTTCTATCTGTTGTCATTTTTACACGTACATTAGAGAAAAGTAAGTTCAAGGAGGTGTTTCGATGATGAAAGCTCTTGGAAAACTGCGGACTGTATTAGCCATTATAGGGATTTTGTATATACTAATCCCATTAGTTGTCGTTATACCTGCCTCTTTTACAAGTGCAAATTTTCCGAGCTTTCCAGCAGAAGGATTTTCGTTACAGTGGTATTCGAAGATTTTGGAGCGTCCGGAATTTATGGAAGCTTTCTTTAATAGTGTGAAATTTGCTTTTCTTGCCGCATTTTTTTCTGTTTTATTTGGTACATTAGGGGCACTTGGTATTGCAAAATATGAAATACCTGGAAAAGCCTATATTACTTCTCTTTTAACAGCGCCGTTAAGTGTACCTCAGCTAGTTTTGGGAATCGCCTTGCTTATTTATTTTACGCCGATGATGCTTTCTGGTACATCAACAGGATTTTTGATTGCTCATATCATTATCTGTATTCCGTATGTCATTCGTCTAGTGTTAACTGGTTTAAGCGGTTTTGATTACAATTTGGAACGTGCTGCAGCCATTCTCGGTGCGAATCCAATGGTGGTATTTTGGAGGGTAACACTCCCACTTATAAGACCTGCCATCATATCTGGAGGATTATTCGCCTTTCTTACATCATTTGATAATGTAACAGTTTCATTATTTATGATTTCCCCAGATATGAGGACGCTGCCGATCGAAATTTTTTCGACTATGCAGGATGCGTATAATCCGATCGTTGCATCTGTTTCGAGCGTGGTAATTTTTATTTCGGTCATATTAATTGTGGTACTTGAAAAACTTCATGGTGTCGGAAAGGTATTCGGGGGTTCACATCATTCGAATGGATAAAATAATCTGGAAGCTTTTAATCTAAGACCTTTTTACAGCCGGTTACTGCGCTTTTTAAGTGTAGTACCGGCTGCTGTAGGTTTATAAAACATGGTTTTTCAAAAATGCTAGGCATTTTTTTACAGTTGCTTGGGGAGCGGTAAGAATAGGAACAGATGTATGAACTTGATCTGCTACATGTGACATGCTGTATTGAGAGAGAACAATCACATCCACTTTTCCGTCCATTTGCTGTATCATATTTCTCACCTTCTCATCATGTTCTTCGTTCTTACCTTGAAAAAGGAGATGGATAATTCCTGGATCTACCAAAGATTCGATGAAGCAATCTGGTTTCTTTTCTCTTATGTAACTGATTAAGGCAGCTGGTGTTTCTTTTACAGTGGAAATTAAACCAATACGTCCGTAGGTTAAGGCTATGTCAAGCATAGCTTCATCTGAACGAAATAGTTTCACAGAGTAAAGCGGTTGGATGATTGAAGTAATATTATTAAAGGCAGAACAAGTCAATTGTATGCAATCGACTCCAGAATCGGCAGCAAGATTTACTAAGGATGTAAATCTACGAATAATTCCGGGAGTAATCGTGCCGCTTGCTTCTATTATTGAAAGTAAACTAGTATCCATAAAATGAAGCAGATCAACTTCTGGAGCTTCTTCTTGGAACGCTTCTTCAATAGGTTTTATGGCAGTAGTTGTTGCATGAATCAAGGCTATTTTCAAAATAGTAATCCTCCTATAAAAAAATAAAGCACCGAATTGGTACTTTTAATTAATTCAGAATGTTCCTCCTCCTGGTGGTGGTGGGTTATTTCTATAGTCATAAGGATTTTTTTTAATATCCTTATTTATGCTCTTTTTTGTATTAGAAGAATTTGCAAAGAAAATGATAGGCAAGAGAATGAGTATCCCTAACACGATATATAACCACCACATTTTTATCACCTTCTTTTTACTTTATAATAACATAATAATTAACAAAAAAGAATGAATTTTCAAATTTATTCCCCTTTATTTTGACACTTTTTTTTGTCGAAAGATTTTTCCAAAAAAAAGTAGGGATTAGCAAAAATTTATAGAATACTTTATTCCTTTAATATACTTTTTAAAAGTTAACGAAGCTGTGGAGATAGATACAAGGTAAATTACGAAGTGAAAAGAGGAGATATACTATGCTTAACTTTTCATCCCCAGAGGTAAATCAATTTCTACACACTTATGAAATCAGTTTGTTTGCAGTCAGTCAGGATGAACAAAGAATAGCGATATCTACAAATTTATCAGGTGAATTTGATGTTTGGATGCTTGACCTTCCTTCAACATATCCATATCCGATGACAAAAGTAGGGCAAAAAACAGAACGACTTATGTTCGATCCTTTTGGTCGTTATTTAATAGTTTCGTTTGACAAAGATGGAGATGAAAGTCCTCAAATATATGCATTAGGTCCATACGGTGGCCAGCTCCATCCAATTGTTGAAGCAAAAGGCAAGAAGATTCATGCACAAGCGCTTTCTGGTGATGGAGAACGAATTTATTATGCATCAGATAAAGATAATCCAATGTACATGAATAGCTATAAAAATGACATTACCTCAGGCGAGGAACAAACTATTTTAGTAGGAACAGATGCACTAACATTCATTACTGCCGTAGCACCAGATGAGAGCAGCTTTACCTATAATCGAGCGTTTTCAAATATGTACATGGGTGGATATGTTCAAATTGGAGAACAATCGGAGAGTCTAACGCCTAACCCTAATCTTGTGCATCGTGTACGTTCTCCTATTTACTGTGACGCTGATACGATATTTTTTTGGACGGATTATGAAAGTGAATTCGCCTATGTTGCAAAATATACGATAAGCTGTAAAGAATTTATAAAAGTCTTTGAGATGGATAATGAAGAAGTAACAAACATACAAATAGATAAACAAAATAGACTATTATATGCATTTACTTCCAATGGGGTCGAGGATCATCTGTATCAAATTTGTTTACATAACATGTCTTCAATAAAAATACCATTGCCAGTAAGCGTTGTACAACATACTCAAATTGTTTCAAGCGGCAATCTGTATATCAGTGGGGTGACAGAGACTAAGCCATCAAATTTATTTAGAAGAGATGCCTGTACAGGTGAATGGATACAATTGACGCAAAACCGGGTTATGGGAGTTCACCCTGATGAACTAACTAAAGCACAAAAGGTTTCTTATTTATCGAATGATGATTTAGAAATTGAGGCATTATTATTTGAACCAAAGGAAGAACGCTTAAATGGTTACACGATAATATGGCCACACGGCGGTCCACATTCTGCTGAAAGAAAAAAGTATCGTGGACTGTTTCAATTCCTATGTCACCAAGGTTACAAAATTTTTGCTCCGAATTTTAGAGGAAGCACTGGTTATGGTTCCTCCTTTGCAAAACTGGCTGAACAAGATTGGGGAGAAGGTCCACGTCTTGATATGGTCGAAGGTATAGAATGGTTGCTAATGGAAGGAAAAGCCGATCGCAAAAAATTGTTTCTAATGGGTGGAAGTTTTGGTGGTTACATGTCTTTGTTGTTACTTGGAAGACATGCCGATTATTTTCAAGCAGTAGTTGACATGTATGGTGAATCGGACTTAATTTCTTTTTTGGAATCAGTACCAGATTCTTGGAAACCACTGATGAAATTAAGGCTGGGAGATCCAAAGGAAGATAGGGAACGATTAATGAATGATTCTCCAATATCATATGTAGATGGAATGACTAAACCAATTTTCATCATCCAAGGTGCAAACGACACTCGTGTTGTTAAAGAACAGTCAGATAAAATTGTTCGTGCACTTCGAGAGAGAGGTAGAATTGTAGAATATCTCGTTTTAGAAGATGAAGGGCATGGATTTTCAAAAAAGGAAAACGAAATACTCGTGTACAAACGTATCGCTGCCTTTTTTGAAAAATATAAAATATGATCTGACTTTCGGAACGGGAAGTATTAGGAAATGTTTTTACTATTGTTATGTTCTAAGTGGTTTGGTAATTGAAGAGAGTAATAATGAAACCAATATAAAGACTATGCTGGATTTTAGTTTTATTAAAAAAGTAGTCAAAAGAAGGAATTCTAACTCTTTTTACAGAAATTATTATTAATGTACATGCAGGTAAAATCTTTCGTCTGGATTAGAAAAAGTATTTTATAGAAAAAGATAAGTTTTTATTTTTGGCTATTTTCGTAAAGTTTTTTGCTTTTTTAGTGATATTTTATTAACAATCTGAGTTGATTGTAGCGGAGGACACTTGACTCCTGCGGGAAAAAGAGGGAAGTGGGAGACCCCACAGGCAGTAATGCCGAGGAGGCTCCCATCCCTCCCCGCGGAAAGCAAGTGTCTGAAGCGGAAATCAACGGACTAAGTTTATAGTCTAAAAACAACAATTTATACGAAAAGAGCCTTATTTTTATAAAATTCATACTGATTTTTGAGAATTAGATATTTATGAGGTGGATATATTGTTTGGTACAATTTTAATAATCATTGCTTTAATTTTAGTTATTCTAGCTATTATTATAGTCTGGAATACCCAGACTATAATTAGAGAATTGTCTGATATAAAGGGGAAGTTAGGAATAGTAGAACAAAAGAAGAAATCTTTTCTTGATCATGATCTTGATAATGATTAATTAAGAACTAAATTGGGATTTTCTCGTGACGGAACATTTTTTTAGACCATAATGAACAGACCCAAATTCTACATTAAAGAAGATTATTCGGAATGGGGAAGAAATTGAAATTATACATATTTTGCCACTAGTATAAGTTAAATCAAATTCACATTAATTTTTGATTTGCATATGTTTATATCAATAGTTACTACTTAAAGTGAAACAAACCGGTCTGAATATGACCGGTTTGTTTCACTTAAATTACTCCATTTGTTTTAGAGCTTTGATCCTTATTTCTTTTATTTCCTTTACTATTGTCTCCACTAACAGGAACTTGTCCGTGTAATTGAGGTGAATTTTGATTCTGGCTGCCTTTATTAAATTTTTTTGTCATGCCCTTCATCTCCTTTCTTACTTCAAATACAGTTTATCCCTTTTTAATGAACTTATGATTTTCTTTTCAGATATAGATCTCTCCCTCATATACTCAAAATAAATAATGTATAAATCTGTTAAAAGACCACAAACTATCTTTTAGTACAAATGTGTGAATCGTAAATGAAATATTGGGAGGGTGTTTTTTTATGGATAAAAAACCTAAAATGAGTTCTACGGAACTCGGTGCATTATGGACGACTTACCACAAAAAAACAATGATTCTTAGGATTTTGGAGTATTTTATTGAGAAGTCAGATGATCAAAAAGCAAAGGATTTAATGTCAGACTTGTGGGAAAAACTTCATCCAAAGGTCGTTGAAATAAAAACTATGTTAGAAAATGACGGGGCAGTAACACCAATCGGATTTACAAAGGAAGACGTAGATCTTAATGTGCCAAATTTATTTGAGTACGGTTTTGATATTATGTTCTGTCGGATATTAAAGGAAATCAGCATGGGTATGTATGTACTACATATGACAGTTTCTTATCGTGAAGATATAGTTCAGTTTTATAAACAACTTACTGATTTAACCCAAACCTATTATAACTATTTCACACAATATCTTATCGAAAAAGATCTCCTTCCTCGCCCAAACTTTACAAATATGCCAGAGTCAATTGATTTTATAAATGACAAATCATACATGAAAGGAACTAATTTTTTTGGTCGTAGGAGAACCTTAAACACTGTTGAGTTTGGATTGCTGTATCATTCTGTTGAAACAAATATTTTCGGTATGCAATTGATGAGGGGGTTTGCCCAATGTGCTAAGGAGGAAGAAGTGAAAAAATATTTTGCAAAAGGGAAAGATCTTTCGAAAGAAATTTTAAAAGAAACTGGGGAAATCCTTCTTCAAAATAATATTCAACCACCTGCTACACCAGGAGGCATAGTTACAGGTTCTGCTAAGGCTCCATTCTCTGATAAGTTAATGATGTATTGTACATACCTTTTATGTGGATTTAGTCTCGGGGGACAAGGATTTAGTGCTGCTTTCATTTTACGGAATGATGTGATGATGAAAACAGGTATATTCGCTAAAGATGTATATGAATATTCAGTGGAAGGCGCTAAACTAATGATATCCAAAGGATGGTTAGAGGAACCGCCTAAGATGGATCTATAAGTTTATATGTTCTTTTATAGTTATCAAAATTGTTAGCAATTATGATTAGAAATTTGATGTCGGATTTATCCGAATATTTCTGGGCAGAATTTAGGTTATCAGAAATTTATAAAAGCCTTAGTTAGAACAAAACAATATCTTTTTTGAAAATTTGACATAAATAAAATACTTTATGAATTTTCAATAGGTTACAATAAAGGAAAAAAGAGGTGATACTATGATCGCTTGGCATATTAATAAAAAAACCAATATATGGGTGTTTTTGTTAGTCTTGGTGATAGGTTCAAATTTAATATTATATAGGTCACCAATTTCGCCTATCGTATTACCTGAAGAGACAAGATGGGTCATCCTTGGTTCTTTATTTGATTTAGCCATTGTTTCTCCACTTTTAATGATAGCTATAAATAAGAATCGGAATTTTACGGTAAAGCGATTTATTATTTTGATGGCAGGAGGGCTAATCTTAGCAAGGTTTCTCATTCCAGCAAAATATTTTGAACCATTTGTAGGAGTTTCTTATATAGGTTTTGCCGTTGAAGGTTTGTTAATATTCTTAGAATTAACATTCCTTTTCATACTAGTACGTTATATGCCGGCAATTATTCAACAAGTCCGTAGAAGTGATGAAAGTCTGATTTTTTCTTTTCCAGCAGCAGTTGAGGAAAAAGTTCGAAAGCATCCAATTATACAAGTTGCAGCATCAGAATTACTTATGTTTTATTATGCATTTTTTTCGTGGAAGAAAAAGCCGCCAATAGGTGAGGAAAATTTCACAATGTATAAAAAATCGAGCCTAATGGCATTTCAAATAATGATGATTCATGCCACTATAATTGAAACACTTGGGATCCATTGGTGGTTGCATAATAAATCCTTAGTTTTATCAATCGTATTGCTTATTCTTAATATCTACACAGTCATATTTATTCTTGGCTATATACAATCTGTACGCTTAAATCCATTAAAGCTGGATGATAAATATTTGTACCTATCCCTAGGATTAGCAAAAAAAATGGTTGTATCATTAGATGATATTGACTCGATAACCATGAATCATGAATTGCTTAAGCAAAAAATAGATAACAAAACAACGATTGAATTTATTGCCAGGGACTTTGAAACTGTATGTCCTCATATGATTCTAAATCTAAAAAGCCCTAGCCGTGCGACACTCTTTCTAGGATTTGAAAAAAAATATTCGAGAATCGCTTTACGTTTAGATGATCCAGACAAATTCTATGAAGCACTAAAAGAACATCTTTCAAGATAAAAATATTGATTTAAAGATAATTGTATCAGTTGGGGCTTTGGGGAGAGAATAACATGAATCTAGAAATGGTGTTTGGAGATTTCCCAGTATTGGAATCTGCGAATCTAGTATTAAAAAAAATCGAAAATGTACACTTACAAGATGTTTTTACAATCTATGATAACGAAAATGTATTTGAATATTGCGGGATCATTCCTAAACATAACATACAGACAGTAAGTAAGATGATTGGCCATTTTGATAGGGATTATCATAAAAAAAGTAGGGTTAAGCGGGGGATCTTTCAGAAGAGTCATAGTAATAAATTGGTAGGAATTATGGAAGCAATGGATTTTAACCAAAAAGTGAATATGGTAACTATCGGGTATTTTTTAGCAGAGGACTATTGGGGGAAGGGCATTGCTACTGAATCTGTTCAAATGTTAGTAAAATATTTATTTGAAGAAGTAAATGTAAACAGAATTCAAGCAGAGGTCATGCCTGCAAACCATGTTTCAAAGAAAGTCCTCTTAAAAAATGGTTTTATTAAAGAAGGATTATTAAGACAAGCTTCTATTTGGTCTGGGAAAGGTGTAATCGATTTAGAAATATACGGCATCTTAAAGGATGACTATATTTAATACATTTATTAAAGGGAATTACTAATAAGATACTTCTAAAAAAAGAGTTTAGAAACGGACTTTTTAAGTGATATATGAAACAAATAAGTATTGGCGATATATTTTGTGTTTTAGATTTGGATGGGAGAAAAAATAAAGATATGGGGGAATTAGTATACTTTCTAATATAAGGGTTGGCAGAGTTATTAAAGTAATTGATGATATTAATAGAAAAGAGGTTTTTGAGGAAGGGAGAGAGTTTCGTTCTTTTCCAATTAGCATATTTTATCCTACAAAAGAAAATGCAACAGACGAACAAAAAACAGATCTTACGTCTCTATTCTATCCTGCTATCGATGAAGTAATAGGTCTCTTTTCAAAGGTCGGGATTAAGGAAGAAAAGTTGAAAGAAGTTGTTATTTCGGTTAAGGAAAATGCTAAACCTATACAAAATGCTTCATTTCCAGTAGTCCTATTATCTCCAGGTTTTGGAATTGATCGAGATTTGTACATTGAGAACATAACAGCTATTGTTCAAAAAGGTTATATAGTCATTACACTTAGTGTCCCCTATGATAGTTTTTATACAGTTTTCCCTAATGGGAAAGTGGTTTTACAAGCAGAAAGGTTTCCGGACGATCGGTCACAGATAGTAACAAGAATGCAGGATGTTCATCTTGTATTAGATCATCTGGAAAAATGGAATCAAGAGGAATTTTTCAATGGAATATTTGACACCAATAAAATTGGTGTGATCGGACATTCCCTTGGCGGGGCTACTGTTTTCAATCTAGCCGCTATCGATAAACGCATACGCTGTGCCATATTATTTGATGCAAGTTTGCATTTAATCGATGACAAAATACCAAATATCCCAATACTAAATATTCGTCAAGAAGCTGCTTCGTTTAAAGAGTATCTTCATGCAATTATGGACGAAGAGGACTGTGCGACAAGTGAGTCTATCGCTAAGTGTTATATAGAAAAACAAATGAATATGTATGAGCATATACCAGCAAGCAGCTCATTTATGAAAGTAATAGGGGCTAATCACTTGTCATTTTCAACAATTGGGAACCTTATCTCCGATGTATCCCCTGATGTTACAAAAACAATTCAGGAACTAACAACTGTATTTCTCAAAGAGTTTTTGAAAGAAGAACAAGGTACCTATTCAGAATGGATTAACGGAAAAAATCGACCGTCAAATTTGGTCGAAATTAATGGAAGTGGATTGCCTGTTAATTAATGCCACTCTTGGAGAGTGAAATGATCCCAATAAGGAAGATAGCTTTAAGTAATATTTGGGGTTTGAAATCGGTATTTTTACGGTCTCAACCCCTTTTTTAATAACAATGTTTAGCTTTAAAATGTTTCCTTACCCACTAAATCGTTTTACGACTTGTTCTGCATTTCACTATGTTACTGATATGTTTCTTAAATGAAAAAACATAAAAAACATCCCCCTTGGTCACCGAGATAGACCCACATACTCGAGAGTGAAGCAACTGTTTCATAATATAAAACCGATCTTCTTCACGAAAATTAATTTTTCCTCCATTAGATGTGCGCTTTTTTAAGTTTCTTAATATTAATGCATCGTTACAATGAAACTCAATATATCCTTCACTGTTTTTCGGAGAAACCATCCAAAGATATGTAATCAAATTAAATTAATCAGCGGTCATTTCATTCTCTATGAATGAGTATTCACGAAATGCCTACCGTAGATTAAGAATCGGTTATAGTTCTTAAACCCGGTATGGTCTTTGCAATAGAACCAACAATTTATGAGGAAGGGGTAGGGATGTGTACCGTCGAAGAAAATATCCTAATTACTGAAGATGGGTATGAACAGTTAACACCTATTGACGGTGCTTTAAGGATTCTTTAAAAACAATAGAATTATAGGCACCCTCAAAGATATAGAATAAAATTTGAGGCTGTTTTGTCTGTTTTGGAATTTTTAAAGATTTGAAATGTTAGAGGTAGCCATTATAGGAATAGTTTTAGGAAGGTCTGCGACTTGGCAAAGCTAAAAAAATTTATATCTATTACAGGGATAGCATCAGGATAACCGCATTTTCCTGACACTACCTCTTATAGTATCTTTTATCTCTGTAAATATCAGAATATTTTGACTGGTATATAATATATTTACAGACTATTTATACTATTGTAACATTATTTTTGGGAGGGGAGTGAAAATGAAAAAGTATTTTGTAAGCGCTAAACCGTTAAAAACGCAATCCTATAACGTAATTAAAGAAGCTATTATTAAGGGGGTATTATCTGATAATGAAGCACTGACTGAAAAAAAGCGATGGAGTTATTTGGTATTAGTAGAACTCCTTTTAGGGAAGCAATTCAAAGATTAGAAGCAGAAGAATGGTTGATATCTATTCCATATAAAGGAAGTTATGTTAGCCCGTTAACGATGAAAGATGTAGAAGATATTTTACAAATTCGATTGATTATTGAAACAGCAATGGCAAAAAGAGTCGCAGAAGATATTACAAGTGAACAAATTGAAATACTTCAAAACATAGTGAGTCAAATGGAATTGGTTTCATCTATTCAATCAGATTATGAGTTTACTTTAATAGATCAAAAATTTCATAAAACAATAAATCAATTTGGTGATAATAAGAGAATTAATTTAATGAGTGATCAAGTATATGATCTCATGCGAAGAATTGCGATGACAGTTTTAAAAAGCCCCATTAGAAGAAAAGAAGTAATTGAGGAACATTTGAAAGTGTTAAAATGATTACAAACTAATAATGTGGAGGAAACATTGGTCCATCATTATGATCGTGTGAGATTCGAGGCACAAAAGTATTTTTCAACTTTATAACAAAATCAAAGCAAAGGATAGGTATTTGTATGAAAAAAAATTATCGTTATCAAATTATGTTAATGATGGTCCTGATGGTTATTATCAACTATATTGATAGAGGCGCGATTTCATACTCTCAAAAAGACATTATCGGCGAGTTTGGATTTGACGCCATTGCTTGGGGAGCCGTACTTGGCTATTTTGGATTCGGTTATTTATTTGGCTCTCTTTTTGGAGGAATGCTCGCAGATAAAAAAGGGACCCATCCCCTGTTACTTTTGACGAATACCTATTATCACTAGCGTAGCTTTGAAAATTACTTACTTTGTATCAATGTCAATAATAGAAATGAAGATCATACTTCAAAACTAATTCCTTTATAACATTTTGACCTCGATATATCTCCTTTATTTTATGAATATGACATGAATCTTGATTCGATAACTTCTAGTAATATAAAAGATTATTTGTTCACTAGTTCCTCTATGATACTTTATATCAATGTTGAAACCTTCAATAATTAAAATATTCTCCAATACAAGCCCTATCTCTTGATAACGATCAGAAAATAATTCGGCTATTGTTAAGCGACGATCTAGATAATTTTTGTGAATTCTTTTGATTGTTAAATAAAACATACCTTCGATAGAAACTGATAATGCTTTTGAAAAACTCAATTAGTTTTACCTATGGATACCATAGGTAATTTGATATTGTTTACTTTTATGGCACCTTCTATAATTTAAATTCAGTAGCAATGCTACAAAAAAATGATGATGGTAAATGTCAAATGCAATTTTTTATCATGCAGGTTGTACAGTTTGTGTAAATGCGGAGCAAATGGTTCTTGATTATCTTGACAAATCAAAAATTACTCCGGAAGTAGTGCATCTTGGCACTGACCAAAATCGTATTGAAGAAGCAGAAAAGGTTGGAGTAAAGTCAGTCCCAGCATTGGTGATCGGTGAAAATGTATATCATATCAATTTTGGTGCAAGTTTAGCTGATGTTAAGGGATAAGTTCTAAAAGAAGGTGCTGTTTGGGCACCTTCCCCTTTTTTCAATAAGGTTTATTAAAACATGCCTTTAATTAATCTTTTTACCACATATAATAAATAGAGAAACCTATATTATGCTTCATAGCATAATCATTTGATAAATTAAGTTTGGAAAGGTATGAAATGTTATGATGTTCGATCCCCAATATCGAAAAGATAATCGATCTGCAAGAATGAGTATGGCTTTATTTCGAATCTCGCAGGCAATCAAAAAAATGACACAGGCGGAAAGTGATGCACTCGGATTATCACCTGTACAAACTCAAGGACTATTATTTGCTGCTTATACTAGAAGTGATATGGCTAAAGTGGGAAATTTTGCTAGTGCAATCGGTACAACACATGTAACAGCAGTTAAAATACTGAATAGATTGGTAGAAAAAAACTAATTTATAAAACACATAAGGGAGATGATAGACGTGTGACCCTAATTTCTTTAACTGAAAAAGGACAAAAGGTCATTTCTAACCTTGATGACTGGGAGCAATCATTAGAGGATGCACTACAGTCTCTACCTGAAAATGTCTTGTCACATTTAGAACTCGGACTTGGATCTGTTGTTTCTACTTTACAGAAAAAAGGACATCTAGTTGTATCAGAACCTTGTTTAGGTTGTATTTATTTTCGCCCAGGTACCGGTGACTCAGTTACACCGCATTATTGTGAGTTAATTCAAAAATATTTAACTCACAAGGCTTCCCTTAAACAGTGTCCAGAACATGCACCTTTTTAAAAATCAAAAAACTAGTGAAAAGAGTTTAACTTAGGAAGTTTCGTAACTATTCTATACTCATAGGAAATAACTATCATAGTAAAATAATCATAAAAATAAGTAATGATGATATTCTATATTAAGTTAATTTTTTGTGATAATTACCAATATTTATGTTTTAATTTTAAATCTTTACTTAAAAATAAAACATTTACTAATAATGATAGGTAAAACCAATCATTATTAGTAAAATATAGAGATTGAACTTATGATTTGAAGTGGGTAATATCGAATATAACGCAATACACTTACTTTTGGGAGTATAGCCAAAGTGGAAAGGCGAAGGTCTGCAAAACCTTATATTCTGGTTCGAATCCAGATACTCCCTCCTAATAATTCCTTTTAAAGAAATGAGGAAGTAAAATGAATTTTTTGTGGATTGAGGACAACCTGAAGTTTGTTAGAGAAAAAATAAATTTAACATGTCAATCTGCAGGTAGAACCCCCAAAGATGTAAAGCTACTATTAGCAACGAAAACGGTCCCAGCAGATAGAATTAAGCAGGCTCTTGACACTGGTGAGACTTTAATTGGAGAAAATAAAGTTCAAGAATTACAGGAAAAGTATTCTTTACTTCAAAATGAAAATATGGAATGGCACTTCATAGGTCATTTACAAACAAATAAAGTGAAGCAAGTATTAAAATATGTAACATGTATTCATTCAGTTGACCGTTTGAAGTTGGGGAGGGTATTACATAAGGAACTTACAAAAGAAAATAGAAAGTTAGATATTCTTGTACAGGTTAACACATCATATGAAGAAAGCAAATTTGGAGTTGCACCTGAGGAAACTTTAAATTTGATAGAAAAACTTTCTGAATTAGCTACCTTAAATATTAAAGGTCTAATGACAATTGGAAAACTGACTACTGATGATAAAGAGACTAGAGAATGTTTTCGTCTCCTAAAGTCAATTCAGCAACAGGTTATTGATCAAAATTATCCTGGGGTTGAAATGGACATACTGTCGATGGGTATGTCGGGGGATTTCGAGATAGCCATAGAAGAAGGGGCAACGCTTGTTCGAGTAGGAACTGCAATATTTGGAGAAAGAGAGTACCCTGACAGTTATTATTGGAATGAACAATTACGAATGAGAGATTAATTTAATAAGTAGTTAAGTTACATTAGCAAATGTCCAACAAATAGAATTCTCAAGATGTCACTCTCGTTGTTAAGAATAACAATGAGATTTTTTAATCCACCTTACAGTAAAAAAGTACAGAATATTAGATCATAAATGTTGAACTTGCATATTAAGATTGCAATGAAAAGAGTAGCTAGTGATTGATTTTCTATATGAAATAATTTATAAAATTGAATTCTAAATTAAAAAATAAAAAATTACTATGTAATGAAGTTATACATCAGGGAGGAAATGTAAATGGAGAATTTGTTTAAAGAAGATCCTGCTATAGCAAAAGCAATTCAGCAGGAGCTATATCGACAGCGCGATAAAATTGAATTGATTGCTTCAGAAAACTTTGTTAGTGAAGCTGTTATGGAAGCGATGGGTACAGTCCTAACAAATAAATATGCGGAAGGCTATCCTGGACAAAGATATTATGGAGGTTGTGAGTATGTTGACATAGTAGAAGAATTGGCTAGAGAAAGAGTTAAAGGTTTATTTGGTGCAGAACATGCCAATGTACAGCCGCACTCAGGTTCGCAGGCTAATGCAGCAGTTTATTTTGCAGCTGTAAATCCAGGAGATACGATTTTAGGCATGAATTTATCACACGGTGGTCATTTAACACATGGAAGTCCCGTTAATTTTTCTGGTCAGCTATATCATTTTGTTTCTTATGGTGTCGACGAACAAACCCACCTAATAGACTATGATGAAGTGAGGAAACTTGCCCATGAACATAAACCTCGAATGATTGTAGTGGGAGCAAGTGCTTATCCACGTACAATTGATTTCGAAGCTTTTTCTGAAATTGCTAAAGAGGTAGGTGCGTTATTTCTTGTAGATATGGCTCATATTGCTGGTATTGTTGCAGCTGGTTTACATCCAAACCCTGTACCACATGCTGATTTTGTAACAACGACAACACATAAAACACTGCGAGGTCCAAGAGGAGGAGTCATTTTATGTAAGAAATCCTGGGCACAAGCAATTGATAAAGCAGTCTTTCCAGCTATTCAGGGTGGACCGCTGATGCATATGATTGCTGCCAAAGCGATAGCATTTAAAGAAACTTCCTCCTTTAAATTTAAACAATATATGAAACATGTACTTCAGAATGCAAAAGTATTAGCTGAAGCATTGATGGCAGAAGGTTTAAATGTTGTATCGGGAGGTACTGACAATCATCTTATCCTCTTAGATCTTCGCAATATTGAGATCACAGGAATGGATGCACAACTCCTCCTTGATGAGATTGGCATCACGGTAAACAAAAACGCAATTCCATTTGATCCGACAAGTCCACAAATAACAAGTGGAATTCGTCTTGGTACGCCAGCCATAACTACAAGAGGAATGGGACCAAGTGAAATGATAGAGATAGCACGCATTATTTCACAAGCATTGAAGAATCCACAAGATTCAACATTAATCAAACGACTTAGTGATGAGGTCAAAGAAGTAACTTCGAGGTTCACCTTATATGAGCGGAAAGATTCATTGAGGGGGGAAAATAAATGAATACAAAAAGAGTGGATTCTTACTCCACAGCATTATTCGAACAAGCAAAAAGTGTGATTCCTGGAGGAGTGAACAGCCCGGTACGTGCATTTTCGTTGGTTGACTCTCCTCCTGTTTTTATTAGAGAAGGTCGAGGATCTCACATATTTGATGTTGATGGAAATGAATTTATTGATTATATATGCTCATGGGGACCTTTGATACTTGGACATGCCCATCCAGCAGTGGAGGAAGAGATACAGAAGGCAGTAAGAGATGGATCAAGCTTTGGATTGTCTACTGAGATTGAAGTGAAAATGGCTAAATTAATATGTGAAATTGTTCCATCTATTGAAATGGTACGTATGGTGACATCTGGAACAGAAGCTGTAATGAGTGCATTACGTTTAGCGAGAGGATATACAAGGCGGCAAAAAATTGTGAAATTTCAAGGTGGCTATCATGGACATGCTGACGCTTTGTTAATCAAAGCAGGTTCTGGGGTAGCCACATTAGGATTGCCCGATAGTCCGGGGGTACCCAATAATGTCACTATTGATACTATTACAGTACCTTATAACAGTATGGAGAGTATCCATCATACCTTTGAACAATTTGGGGAACAAATTGCAGCTGTTATTGTCGAGCCAGTTGCAGGAAATATGGGAGTTGTTCCTCCAAATCTTGGATTTCTCCAAGGATTACGTGAGATTACCAAACAGTACGGTAGCTTGCTTATCTTTGATGAAGTAATGACTGGTTTTCGCGTAGACTATCATGGGGCACAGAATCTATACGGAGTCGATCCCGATATTACTTGTTTAGGAAAGATCATAGGAGGGGGATTGCCTGTGGGAGCTTATGGAGGTAAACGTGAAATCATGGAGCAAATTGCACCCGCAGGACCTATTTACCAAGCAGGTACATTATCAGGGAATCCACTTGCAATGTCAGCTGGATATAAAACTCTGCGGTTACTTGAGCAGATTGAAATCTATGATGAGTTGGAAAGAAAAGCGGCTAGATTAGAAGAAGGTTTCAAACAAAATGCTGAATTGACAAGTGTGCCATTAAAAATCAACAGGGTAGGCTCCATGCTTTCTACCTTTTTTACTGAACAAGAGGTTGTTGATTATGAAACAGCTAAGAGTTCGGATATGCAAGTTTTTAAAAAATATTATACGAGTATGCTGAATTTGGGAATTTTGACAGCCCCTACACCTTATGAGGTGATGTTCATATCGGAAGCACACTCTGATGAAGATATTGAAGATACAATCAAGGCTCATTATCAAGCACTTAGTAATGTCAAAAGTATAGGGTGAGAATAATAATGGAATCGATCAATATACAAAAACAATTTCCGATACTGAATCAAAAGATTCATGGGTATCCGTTGGTTTACTTAGATAACGCAGCATCAACACAGAAACCGCTCCAAGTCATTGAATCATTGCAACAATACTATGAACAAGATAATGCTAATGTACACAGAGGAGTACATACGTTAAGTTCACGTGCTACAGATGCTTATGAAGGAGCACGGAAGAAAGTAGCTAATTTCCTTAATGCAAAGACGGAAAAAGAAGTTATCTTCACTCGTGGTACGACATCTTCTATAAATCTAGTAGCTAGTAGCTATGCATGGGCTGTCTGCAATGAAGGGGATGAAATTGTGATCTCAGCAATGGAACATCACAGTAATCTGCTTCCTTGGCAACAAGTGGCAAAAGCAACTAAAGCTAAATTAAAATATATCCCACTCCAAAATGACGGAACATTTTCTATTGGAGATGCCGAGAAAGCAATTACTAGCCACACGAAAATTGTAGCCGTTTCGCATGTTTCTAATGTATTGGGAATTGCTAACCCAGTGAAACAAATGGCTGCAATTGCTCATAAACATGGCGCTGTCATCATGGTGGATGGTGCACAAAGTGTCCCTCATATAAAGGTAGATGTTCAGGATTTGGGCTGCGATTTCTATGCCTTTTCAGGTCATAAGATGTGTGGACCAACTGGTATTGGAGTGTTGTACGGAAAAAAGCAATTGCTTGAGAAAATGGAACCGATTGAATTTGGAGGAGAAATGATCGATCATGTTGATTTACATGATGCATCTTGGAAAGAATTGCCTTGGAAATTTGAAGGAGGAACTCCAATTATCGCAGGTGCAATTGGTTTAGGTACAGCTATCGATTTTCTAGAAGGAATAGGATTAGATACGATAGAAAAGCACGACAAACTATTAACTAGCTATGCGGTGCAACGAATGAAACAAATTGAAGATGTGACAATGTATGGACCTGATGATGGACGTTTTGGGTTGGTTACGTTTAATTTAGGCAAAGTTCATCCGCATGATCTAGCCACGGTTCTCGACACTTATGGTATAGCAATACGCGCTGGGCATCATTGCTGCCAACCATTAATGCGACACTTTGAAGCTAGTGCTACGGCACGTGCCAGCTTTTACTTATACAATACGGAAGAAGATGTCGATCGATTCATTTTAGCACTAGAGAAAACGAAAGAGTTTTTTAAAGAGTGATTTTATTTGAATATCCGCGTAAATACACTCTATTTCGATGGAGGGATAAAAACGCTAGGTCGCAAATTAAAGACTAAGAAAATTTAGATTTATAAACAAGGGAGGACTTGATCATATGTGGGTACCTAGGGCTTTATCAATAGCGGGTTCTGCTGCAAGGGGAGGTGCTGGGATTCAAGCTGATTTAAAAACTTTCCAGGAGATGGGTGTGTTTGGTCTAAGTTCTGTCACCGGTATTGTTGCGTACCATCCGTACACCAACCAAAATGTATTTCCTATAGGATTAAGTGCTATTGAAGCACAGGTATACACAGCTCTTCGTGACGTCGGGGTAGATGCGATAAAAACGGGCATGCTCTATACAAAGGAGAATATTTGCCATGTAGCCAAGTGGATTGAAGAAGCTGACACTACCAATGTTGTTGTGGACCCAGTCATGGTTGGTAAAATGGACACGCCTTTGTTAAAAGACGATGCTATCAATACCCTTAAAACAAAATTAATACCTTTAGCGACAATTATTACACCAAATATGCCAGAAGCAGCACTATTATTAAAATCGAATCAACAACTTACAACTGTTGATGACTTAAAACTAGCAGCAATAGAATTGAAGAAATTAGGTTCAAAATATGTCCTTGTCAAAGGAGGACGCCTCAAAGGTCCAGCTGTTGATGTGCTATATGATGGAGAGAAATTACATATATTCGAAGTGCAGCGTATTGATACAATTCATACAAACGGAGCAGGATGTAGCTACTCTGCAGCGATTACAGCCCAGTTAGCAAAAGGTAAATCTGTCCAAGAAGCTGTTAAAGAAGCGAAAAAGTTTATTACAGCTGCCATTCGCCATTCCATTACATTTAAGCGAGGCGTAGGTCCTCCTGACTTTGCCGCTTATCATAGGCATGGTGGAGTAGGAGTCAAAGAAAAAATTATAGAATTTCAGAAATAAGAATACTAGAAAAGGAGAGCTATGAAGATGTTTAAAATATCTCCAGCCAAATAGGAGGACAGAAGTATGAAACAAGTTTATAACTTTAATGCGGGGCCAGCAACATTACCTTTGGAAGTAATGCTACAAATACAAGATGAACTCCTCGATTTACAGGGAACTAATTTGTCTATTTTAGAGATATCCCATAGAAGTAAGGAATATGAGAATATCAACGGGGAAACACAACAATTGTTGAAGGATCTTCTTAACATTCCTCCTGATTATGAGGTGTTATTTCTACAAGGCGGTGCAAGTATGCAATTTGCCATGGTACCTATGAACTTTTTAACCGAAGGACGTAAGGCAAGTTACTTGCATAGCGGAACGTGGTCAGAAAAAGCGATAGCAGAAGCGAGGAAATTTGGCAAGGTTGCTATTGGAGGAAGTTCGGAGGACGCTCATTTTAAAAAGGTTCCTGACCTTTCTAGGGTGAAGATTGACCCAGAAACTGCGTACATTCATCTTACTTCTAATGAAACAATACTAGGTACCCAATATCAGAGTTTTATAGATACTGGCAAAGTACCACTTATTGTAGATATGTCCAGTGATCTTTTGTCTCGACATATTGATGTTTCAAATTTTTCTCTCATATATGCAGGCGCACAGAAAAACTTAGGACCTTCAGGTGTTACAGTAGTGATTGTCAAGCGTGACCTAATGGAAAGTATTCCAGAGAGTATTCCTGATATTATGAACTATCGAATTCACGCAAATAGCCGATCCTTATACCATACCCCTCCAGTGTTTGCAGTTTACACTGTAAATCTTATGTTGAAATGGATCCGAAATAATGGTGGAGTAAAAGCTATTGAAAAGCGTAATCGTCAGAAAGCGGATTTAATTTACAGTACAATCGATAAGAGTGGCGGTTTTTATAATGGATTAGTTCATTTAGAAAGCCGCTCAAAGATGATTGTGACATTTAGTATCTTTAATGAAGAAATAGAAAAACTTTTTTTACAAGAAGCAGAGAAAAGTGGTTTTATTGGGGTGAAGGGTCATCGGGATGCAGGACACCTTCGGGTTTCTATTTATAATGCAGTTACATACGAACAATGCCAGGTGTTGACGAATTTTATGATTGATTTTCAAAAACGTTTTGGGTAGTAGAGGAATTAGACACTTATATTGTAATAAAAATGTAATTAGGAATTACCAGATAAATTTTGAGGCTAATAAAACGACAATAGTCATCTTTTTATTTATATAATCATGAATAAGAAGTCGGTCAATTCATTTTGTTTCTACAAAAGATAAAAGAATATTTCAGGGAGTGATGTATTTTGGTGTTACATTTTAATGATAGGAATTTTCTATTATTATACGACAAATGATATTGTATTGCTAATGGATTTATAGCGGGAATTGTGAGTGAAAAAAAGGAGGTTTTTAATATGATTCAAGCCGTTATATTTGATGTGGATGGGACTCTTCTTAATTCAGACCAAGCGATCATTCTGGCTTTGCAGCAAGTTTTAAGAGAAGAAAAGAAAATGGAGTACCCAAGTGAAGAATTGATTCCTGTATTGGGTATGACTAGTGAAAATAGTTTGAAATTCTTGGGGGTTTCGGATGAAAAGCGCATTGCTGAAAAGCTAACGCTTTATGTAAAAAGGAATAATCATATGATGATCCTCTATCCTGGGATTGAAGATATGCTTAAAAAGTTGGTTGGAAAAGGCATTCATACGGGTGTTGTTACATCCAAAACGCGTGAGGAATTCAAAGTTGACTTTATGCCTCATGGTATTAGCGAACTCTTCTCACACATTATTTGTGCTGACGACACGTCTAGGCATAAGCCTGAGCCTGACCCACTGCTCAAGTATGTAGATCAAACCAAGATCAACCCGACGACAACGCTTTATGTTGGGGATACTGTATTTGATCAGAAATGCGCGAACGGGGCTCAAATCGATTTCGCCTTAGCGATGTGGGGGGCCAAGCAACCAGAATGCACTGTGGCAAAATACAGATTAAATCGACCTGATGATCTGCTTCACATTGTCGGTCTTGATTGATTAATTAAAAGAATTTGGAAAAGAGACGTGCAGACTGAAATTTCAGTCTGCAGAACTATTTGTGATAGAGAAATGCTTTATTATCATAGGCAAAACTAATCATTATTATTTAATTATTAGAATTGATCCTATGAAAGAAAGCGGGTAAGATTTAATTATCAAGAATAATTATTTTATCATTTCCTATGGAGGTATAGCCAAAAGGTAAGGCAAAGGTCTGCAAAACCCTGATTTCTGGTTCAAATCCAGATACCTCCTCCAATATCATTTTTTTCTGGAAGATATGAGGTGGAACAACATGCAGAACAGCAGTGGAGCTTCAGGCCATTCGTTAATAGAAATTCAACCTTGGAGAGATTGGGTTTCTGTTACTAAACCAGGAATTTTGGCTTCTAATTTATTTTGTACGTTTGCTGGTTATTGTCTTGCTTCAAGATTGAAGTTTGACGATTTAACTTTGATATTCATTCTGTTTGGAACAACATTAGTTGTTGCGGCTGCTTCGATGTTAAATAACTTCTTGGATCGTGTACGAGATTTAAAAATGGAACGGACTCGTGTTCGCCCGTTACCGAGCAGGCGATTGAAACCTCGGAATGTATTGATAGCTGGGATTATAACGGGGTTCGTTGGATTGGCTACTTTGTATATTTTCGTTAATCCATTAAGCGCAGCCTTAGGCTTCATTGGACTTTTTGTTTACGTAGTGATCTATACGGCTTGGCTTAAACCGACATCAACCTGGAGTACTTCAATCGGAGGTATTTCCGGATCTATGCCGCCAATGATCGGATACTGCGGTTTTTCAAATGAGCTGGAACTCGGCGCATGGCTTTTATTCTTGTTTCTTTTTTTATGGCAGCCACCGCATTTTTGGTCACTTGGGATTTTAAAAAAAGAAGAATACCGAGCAGCAGGGTATCCACTACTTCCCGTTATAAAAGGTGTATATCGCACAAAAATACAGATGCTACCGTATGTTGTGAGCTTATTTTTCGTTAATTATTTGTTATTTGATTATAACTACGTTGGTGTAGGATATTTGATCGTTTCTGGTGCGCTGTTAATAATTTGGTTGATCGCATGTCTACATGGGTTGATTACAAAAAATGAAGCGAGATGGGCTTCAAACAACTTTCGACTTTCTCTTTATTTCCTGACGTTTTCTTTGTTGATGATGATATTTGAGATTGCTCTATTTTAGTCATCTGATTGGCATAGGTGCAGCTTTCGGCACATTTAATATGTTAGCGAACTTGCTCTATGTTATATCTACCTTGAAGGATAATGGTAAACCAGATCGAAAGACTGGGACGCAAAACCACGGGTCTTCTGCTTAATGCAATGATCGCCGGGTTCCCCTCTCGAAATACACGATGTTGAGAAACAGATGCAGCTCGGAGGGGGCTGTGTCTGTTTCTGTTTTTAAAGTGGAAAAGAGGTTATTATTTATGGATAGATTGGAGAATTATTCAGAAGAGATTAAAGAATTGATTCTCAGATAGAGACGGAGCACAAAAGTATTACTGGCTGGCAGTGACCACGATTGGCAACAACGTCTCGCTCGTTAATCAATTCTGAACCGTATATGATAGTATCGGGAATTGTTTCAACAAAAGAAACAGCGATTCAAGCGAGTATGCAATTACAGATAGACGTAATGGTTTTGGGTGTCATTTTAAACTCAACTCAGCACGAAGGATTAGACACCATAACAGAAATACTCCATAAAAAAGAGTTACCGATTATTGTCCTGTCATCACTAGATGATCGGGAGATTATCATTGATGTAGTTTCAGCAGGAACGATAAATTTCATCAGAAAGAGTAACTATTTAGACATAATAAGTGCCCTCAGAGAAGCATTTCATGGGGATTCTTCCCTTCATTCGGATGCTGCAACAATCCTTCGTAATGAGATTAGACATATAAAACACAAAGAGTGGCTTTGTATGCTGACCCCGACTGAAAAGGACATTCTTACCTTTATAGGTTGGGGGTATAGTCAACCTGCCATCAGAGAATTGCTTGGTGTTTCATCGAATACGATGAAATCTCTTGTACGGAATATTATCCGTAAATTAGAGGCACACACAATTCGAGAAGCTGCTCAAAAGGCAAAGCAAAGGAGATTTACGGCATTTAAAATTAGATTCGAGCTACTTCGACACAGAATAAGCAAGGGGTGTGAGAAAAAGATCATCCTCCCTGTTTCAAAGATTATAGGTACAATGAAGGAGTGTGGGGAGTAGGAGTAATATCCTAGTGCCGAAGGAGGGAGATTAAAAAACGACATTTAATTATTCGAAAAAGGTTGTTATTGACTAATTTAGACGAGGCCACTCCTTAATATCACTTGTAGGGAGACGATACCAATGGCTCGAAAAGAAACGGAGCGTGAGCTATGTTCAGAAGCAGAGGTTGATCTGCAAACTGCACAACTAATCTCTTATGAGAAAGTAGAAACTTGGCTTATGTCGTATAGTAATGGAAGCTACGTGTGGAATATTTACAATCCGAACTCTCCAACATTCCGAAGCTTACAAGAACTTTGCATTTGGTAGCTGCCCGAAACTGCACCCCAAAACAAGACTCGGTATTAAAAACGGTTTTTCGGCGAATGGAAATTACGGAATATGAGATTCCGTTATTATTATCCAGAAATTGACCAAGCTGTTGACCTCATTGAAGTTGTACTGAAAAAGTATTGAAAAGCATAAAGATTATTCCTGATAAAACTCTAGTTAAAGCGTTCATCTTTAATTGTTTTAATCAATTGGTCCATAAAAACACGACTAGCAGCACATAAATGTTTGTTCTTTCGATAGGCAATGCCAATCTGTGTGGTGATTACCGGATCTTGAATAGGAATCGTTTTAATATGAATATTATCAATATAATCTAAGTAAGCTTTTGGTAGTATCGTAACACCGACGCCTTTGCTTACCATTTGAATGATAGATTCCATCGTCGTCATTTCAAGTACTGGTTTGGGTGCGAAATTCATTAAGCGACACTGTTCGTTAACAACTTGTCGTAGAAAATAGGTTTCAGGTAATAAAATAGATGGTGTCTCTTTTAAAACTTGAAGTGATACACACGCCTCTTTTGCAATGATGTGATCTATAGGTGCAGCAAAAACAAGATCTTCTTTATAGAGCGGAATAGCTTCTAGGTCTTCATGTTCCAACGGTAAAAAAACGATACCCAAATCCAATTCATTTTGTAATAGTCCTTTGTAAATATCTCCAGTTCGTAACCCTTGTACAGAAAGTTCTACATTGGGATAAGCATTGTGAAACCCGATAACTGTTGGGGAAAGCAAATAATTAACAACTGTGAGTAGGGAGCCTATTTTGAGCGTGCCCCTCTCTAATCCCTGAAGCTCGCTAATTGCAGCACGTGCCTGAGAAATTTCATGAAAAACATTGTAGCTGTGATGGAGCAATGTTTTACCTGCATCAGTAAGTATATTTTTTTTGCCAATACGATCAAATAAAGGCATCCCTACTTCATGTTCTAACAAGCCAATTTGTTGACTAAGAGAAGGTTGGGCAATACCTAGTTTCTCCGCCGCACGTGTAAAATGCAGCTCTTGACATAATACGATAAAGTATTCCAATTGTTTTAGTTCCATCGAATTTCCTCCCAAGTATTTATATTTATAATGATAGGTTTTAACTATAATTATATACTAATTTATTATATATTTCTAATAGATAAAATTTATGGTGGAAAATGGTTTAAATATTTGAGTTTATGCATTACCATCTCAAAATTATGAGAAGCGGAAATATGAATCAAAATTAATTTTAAAAAGGAGTTTGATATCGGTGAGTCAACCTGTGATAGATAAAATAATGGTAGGAAAGCCACAAACATTCGGAAATAAAGATGCAAAAACATCCAATGGATCGTGAGTGGACCACTGGAATTGTAAAATATTCAGTTAAAGGAAAGATTTGGGCAGGGAAAACAAATCTTGGAGGGGACGGACAAGCAGATCTTAAGCGACATGGCGGACCGGAAAAAGCAATTTTTGTCTATACGGTTTCTCATTATGATTATTGGCAAAAAAAATTACAAAGGCCAGACTTTTCCGTCGGTGCATTTGGTGAAAACTTAGCTGTTAAAAACATCAATGAAGATAATTTATGTATCGGTGATGTATTTCATATTGGTGGGGCTGTCGTTCAAGTTTCGCAACCAAGGCAACCATGTTGGAGACCAGCAAGACGCTGGAAAATAAAAGATTTAGCTTTACAAATACAACAAGAGGGCTTAACAGGATGGTATTTTCGTGTTCTTAAAGAGGGTGAGATACAAGCAGAAGATTATCTCCAACTTCAAAAAAGACCATTCCCTGAATGGACTGTGGCTAAATGCAATGATGTTATGCACAATAAAAAACATGATTTAGAATTAGCAGCTAGACTTGCTACTTGTGAACTCCTCGCACCTAACTGGCGAAATACGTTATCTAAACGTGCTGAAGGTAAAGGAAAATTGGATATTCGTAATCGTGTAATTGGTCCAAATGAATAATCATGATGTTGAAAGACTACAGTGATTTGACTGGGGATAAGGTAGTGTAAAACAATTAAGTATTTGTACCATATTTTAATGCAATTATCTAAATTTGAATACTTTGATAAATCTTTAAATTGAGTTTCTGTAATATTGTAAGTTTAACTTTTTAGAAACATTTATTACTTAATGGTGATGACTGTATAGATAGCCAGTAGATAAAACGGCAGTTTTGAAAGAAAGTATTCAAAACTGTCGTTTTCCTAATAAACAATTTTGAATAGTGTAGTTTCACATTCTAAGTAGTATAAAGGGAATACAGTCATATTTATATGTTTGACAATATTTAGTATCCCCAAAAAGGCTCTCTATTTTCTGAATATAGCTACAACTGTATGATTTTTAAATGCACCTCGTAATAACATATGTAATTTATTATGTCCATTAAAAAGTACCCTATAGGTAGACTTTTTTGGTGTCTACTCTATAGGGTACACTTTAATTAGATGATGGACCGGAAGGTTGGAGGAATTGGAGATATTGTTATACTCTTGATATGAAAATGGAGGGATGGGTTCCTGAGCAAATCATACAAAAAGTTGATAAACAAGGAATTATAACAGAAGAATATTCTGCAAATGAATTAAATGCGAACGAAAATGATGTTGTGACTAAGTTTAGGGAGCTAAATGGCTGGGGATGGTGCCAATGTGATGGAGATGATGAATTAGGCTGGATTCCAATGGAAAATTTAAAACTACTGGATTAATTAAGGGATTTTGATATTGAGAAATGGCTATATTTATATATTTTCACTGCTAGATATATTTGAATTAGTAAATAAATATTTTTTTGCAGAAATGACAGGAATTTCAACAACTTTGTGAAGACTTAGATTTTTACAAGGAATTTGTTCTTCTTTATTGAAAGAATAATTCATATACAAAATTAAAGGAGAACTATATGAATAAGTGGAATAAAAAATTATTAAGTACATCTCGCGGGTCTTTTGAAATATTCATAAAAGGAGAAGGGGAGCCGCTTTGTGTTACTCACCACTACTCTGAATTTAATGAGACGGGAGATTATTTTGCAGAGACTTTTATAAAAACAAACAAAGTGTTCTTAGTAAATTTAAGGGAAGCGGGATATTCAGAAAAAGCCTTAGAACCTTTTCAGCTTAGTATGTTAGAAACTGTATATGACTTAGAAGCTATTCGTGAAGCTTTAGGCTTTGATCAATGGGGTTTTGCGGGTCATTCAACTGGTGGAATGTTAGGAATCATTTATGGAATTTATTTTTCAAACAACTTAAAATTTAATGTAATTGTCGGAGCAGCAGCAAGAGACTATATGACATTATCACCAGAATGTATATATAATTCAGAACATCCTCAGTTTAATAGAATGCAAGAACTTATTGAAGCATTAAAACGTTCCGATATATCGAATGAACAAAGAAATACTCTATCTATTGAAAGAACAAAGCTCTCTTTATTTCAGCCAGAAAGATATCAAGAATTATTTACATTAAATATTAGAAAGAAAATGTCTGCCATTCGACTGAACTATTTTAGCCGTGAGTTGCAAATTTATGATGTGACAAAAAAACTACCATTCATTTCAGTACCAACATTAATCATGTGTGGAAAGCATGATGTACAATGTCCATTATCATACTCAATCGAAATGAATGAGCTAGTCCCAAATTCTAAACTAATTATTTTTCATAATAGCAATCATTATCCATTTCTAGAAGAGGCGAATTTATTTATGGAAGAGTTTAAATTTTTTCTAAGAAATAATTTATTTTTTCAATAATTATACAAAAGGAATAATGCGGTAGAAAGGAGGAATGAGTGATAGGAGTATGTTATCTCGAAGACGGAAGAGGTTCAAAATAATATTATGTATCCTATGTATATTTATCATTCTACTAATTTTTCCATCATGGACTCCAAAAATAAGAGATGATAAGGGAGCGGTGCTGCCAAACAGTGTCTCTATTCTAGAGCAAATTGAACTTGACGGAATAAAACAATCGATTCTTATTCGCGGTAAGGATAAAAGGAATCCTATTGTCCTTTTTCTTCATGGTGGGCCAGGTTATCCTCAAATTTCCTATGCCCGGAAATATCAGAGTGAGTTGGAAAATGATTTTATTGTCGTGAATTGGGATCAGCGCGGTTCGGGAAAGTCTTATCATTTAGGGATGTCTGAAAACGATTTACAGATCGACAACCTTATTCAAGATACTGTTGAATTAACAGAGTATTTAAAACAGAAGTTTGATCAGCCGAAAATTTTTATAGCCGGCCACTCATGGGGAAGTCTATTAGCTATTTGGACCGTTCAAAAACATCCTGAGGATTTCTATGCTTATATTGGCATTGGACAAGTTGCAAATTCCCCGCTTGGCGAACAGTTATCATATCAATTTGCACTTGATGAAGCAAGGAAACAAAAAAATAAACAAGCGATTACGGATTTAGAATCAATTGGATCTCCTCCTTATAAAAATCCTCGTAAAGATACAACTTTAGAAAGAAAATGGGTCACTGCTTTTGGAGGTTCTGAAAGGAAAAGCAATAGTTATAATGAGTTAATGAAGGGGATATTCTTTAGACCTGAATATACGTGGGCAGATGGAATTAAACTGGCATTAGGAGACGCATTTTCCAGAAAAGTAATTCTTCCACAAACCGAAGATACTGATTTATTTAAAACGCTTCCTGAATTAAATGTTCCTGTTTATTTTTGCATGGGAAGATATGATTATATGACACCATCCGAAGTTGTTTACAACTATTTTGAAAAGCTAGTCGCACCCGAAAAACAATTCATCTGGTTTGAACATTCAGCACACTTTCCTCATTTTGAAGAAATTGATAAATTTCATGCAGTATTGGTGAACATCAAGAAGAAGATTATTTCAGGTGGTTAAATATCAGCTTGTTGAAGGTAACTAACACATTGAAATTGTATGTTATCCAAGTAGGTTAAATTAATCTAGAAGTCTATTATTAAGATATTTTTGTTAACCATAGTTTTTAGGACGTGGATAAAGGATGTGGGTATCGTGTCAAAGGAGGAAAGAGAAAGATTACAAGCAAAAGAGCAGCAGAAAAACCCAGGTGGAACGCTAAATAATGCTTTAGCACGAGCATTTATAGGTTCCCCTGGTGGAGGGTGTTTAATTAATATTCTTTCAGCAATAATAATCTTAGTGATTATTTTGTTTATAAGAGCGTGTTCAGGTTGATTACTTCCATGCTCTAAAAAGTTCGGTCTTAATATTTCTGAAAATTATTTTAGTCTTTAAAGGGGTCCCGCCAACATTTTAACGAAAATATACGCTAAGCCTTCGAATGTGACCGGCTTAGCGTTTTTTCTCACTCAAAGCAAAAAGAAATCTTGTCGAATCTCAGATTATCACAGTAGTTAGGGTAGTATCAGCGAAGCTGTCACCAAGTGCCAACCATACTCTTCTTTCTAAAGTCCTAGAAATACCGACGATATAATTTTCTTCGAACCTCTCCTCCTAGCTGGGCATATACTGAGTGGTGGATGCTTTTTCGTGCCCGAGCATCCCCTGAATAAATTCCTACGGCACACCGTTATCCAACAATTGGCAGGTGCAGGTGTGGCGAAACCGATGCGGGTATACATTTATATCAATTTTGCCTCGAGTTGCTAGCTTTTTTATCGGATATCGAATTGTAGGTATTGAAATCCTGCGAGTAGGTCTTTCAATATGATGATAAGCAATAAAACGTGGATAAAACTGGGGAGTGAAATTTGCAAATGCCGGATTAATCGGCAATACCCATTGGACCAAGCGACTGAAGCACATCGATATGCCGATAACGGTCGTAAAAGAGGAAATGTCATCATCGCTATTTCTTTGACCTATTAATTTTTGCACGTCAAGTAAACATCAGACAAGGGTAGGTATTATAAGGAGGTTAATTATGTTGAGGAATAGTACATTTTCAGGTAAAAGATCTGCAGTAATTACTGGAATGTTATTAATAGCCGGGTTGGTTACAGGTATATTTAGTGTTGTTCCTGTTATAGATGGAGCTGATTACCTTGTCAAGGCTTTTACAAATGAAAATCAGGTACTAATAGGAGCGTTTTTCCAGTTTTTAATGGTTGTTGCATATGTTGGTATTCCTATTTTGATGTATCCGATTCTAAGTAAACATAATAAAGGTTTAGCTCTTGGATCTGTTTCTTTCGGCATCATTGCGGGTGTGTTCATTATTATTGGTGTAATCATTCTTCTGTTGCTATTGTCATTAAGTCACGAATTTGCAAAAGTTGGAACTCTGAGTGTATCGTATTTTCAGACTCTGGGTGAATTGTTACGGGAAGGACGTGATTTGGTGAACCATGTGGCAACGACAATGGCATTTGTTTTGGCTATGTTCTTGTTTAACTGCATATTTTACCAAACAAAATTAGTTCCACGTTGGTTGTCAGTTTCGGGTCTTATTGGGTCTATATTGTCCATATTGGCTAGCTTATTATTTATGATTCGCTTCATCGGTCTGGATTCAACCTACATGATGTTGAACATTCCAATAGCCTTTCAACAATTGGTTTTGGCTATATGGCTAATCATTAAAGGATACAACCGGGCGGAACAGAATTCTGTATCCAATTAAGATGAATGCTCTAGAAAAGAAGGTGTAACTGAAATGAATAAATCAGAAAGTTTCTGGGACAAAACAGCAAGTAAATATGATCAATTAGAGATGAAGGATGAACAGACTTACATCAATATAATAAAAAGAACGAAAACGCATCTCAAAATAAGCGACATTGTTTTGGATTACGGCTGTGGGACTGGATTGATATCAAATGAAATTGCAGAATATGTGAAAGGGATTCATGGGATTGATATATCTTCTAATATGATAGGAATTGCAGAAAAAAAGGCAAAAGAGCGAAATATTGCAAATATAAACTATACTCATTCGACCATTTTTGATGAAAGGTATAAGAAAGGCTCATTTGATGTCATCCTGGTCTTTCATGTTCTGCATTTGTTGGAAGATGAACATTTCGTTCTACAAAGAATTAATGAACTGTTGAAACCAGGAGGATTATTGATTTCTGCAACACCATGCGTGGGAGAAAAGATATTTCTAAGAAGCTTGTTATTCTTTGCAGGTAGAGTTGGTTTAGTGCCGAAAATAAGATCATTTAAAGTACGTAATTTAGTCGATACAATTGAGGAAGGGAATTTTTCAATTGTCGAATCGGATTGCTTGAAGAAAAGTTCTCAGGAATATTTCATTGTTGCTAGGAAGATTTGATATGTTACAGATTTCCCGAACGTGAAAGCCCACTACGGTGCATTAGCACCCCCTTTAGGGGTGGGATGAGAGTGAGGTCGGATACGGAGTGCTACTAAAAACCGAATGGTTTGTGGTACTTCAAGTATCCGAAGATTCCACTCTTTTTTTGTGAGCATTCGTTGTAGTTTGTAGTTTAAACTGATACA